>NZ_JBDJLK010000072.1:0-27926 GCF_039673335.1 Pseudomonas sp. TWI929 | reverse complement strand
TTCCCCCGCCCCCCCCCGGCCTGGGGGTGGGGGCACCCCCCCCCCCCCGGGGCCCGGGGCGCGGCCCCAGGGCATGAGATCAGTTACGGTCCAGCCACACCGTCTGGGCATTGGTGAACTCACGCACCCCAAAGTGCGACAGCTCACGGCCGAAGCCGCTCTTCTTCACCCCACCAAACGCCACACGGGGGTCGGAAGCGCAGTAGCCGTTGATGAACACGCCACCGGTGTCCAGTGCCGTCGTCATACGCTCGGCCAGTGCATAGTCGGCGGTGTAGATGGTCGCGGCCAGGCCGAACTCGCTGTCGTTGGCCAGCTCCACCGCATGTTCGGCATCACGGGCGGTAATGATCGCCGCCACCGGCCCAAACAGCTCCTGCTTGAACGCGGTCATGTCCGGGGTAACGTTGGCGAACACGGTCGGTGCGTAGAAATTGGCCACGCCTTCGACCTTGTTACCGCCCAGCAGCAAGGTGGCGCCTTCGGCGAGGGTCGCCTGCACCTGGCCATCCAGCTCATCACGCAGGTCGTAACGCGCCATCGGGCCGATGTAGGTGTCGTCCTCCAGCGGGTTGCCAACCTTCAGTTCACGAGTAGCTTCGACGAACTTGCGGGTGAACTCTTCGACAATGCTTGCTTCCACGATCAGGCGCTTGGCAGCCGCGCAGACCTGGCCGGTGTTCTGGTAACGGCCAATCACGGCAGCCTTCACTGCGGCATCCAGGTCGGCGTCGGCCAGCACGATGAACGGGTCGGAACCGCCCAGTTCCAGCACGCACTTCTTCAGCGCGGCGCCGGCTTGTGCACCAATCGCCATGCCGGCACGCACGCTACCGGTCAGGGTCACGGCGGCGATGCGTGGGTCGTTGATGGCGCGGGTGACGCCGTCGGGGGTCACGTTCAGCACTTCGAACACGCCTTGTGGCAACCCGGCATCCTTGAACAGCTCGCCCAGCAGGTAAGCGCTGCCCATCACGTTTGGTGCGTGCTTGAGCACGTAGGTGTTACCCGCGAGGATCGCCGGCACCGCGCCACGCAGTACCTGCCAGACCGGGAAGTTCCACGGCATCACCGCCAGGATCGGGCCCAGCGGGCGGTATTCGATGCGGGCTTTTTCAACCTGGGTCGGTTCGGCTGCGAGCATGGCCGGGCCATGTTCGGCATACCAGCGGCACAGGCCGACGCACTTGTTGACTTCGCCACGGGCCTGGGCGATCGGCTTGCCGATTTCGCGGCTGATCATTTGCGCGAAGGCTTCAGCCTTGGCTTCGAGCGTGCTGGCCAGGGCCAGCAGGTACTCGCTGCGCTGACCCAGCGACACCTGGCGCCACTGGCTGTAGCCAACCTTGGCACGTTGCAGCGCCGCTTCCAGTGCGGCGTCGGTGTCGAACGGGTAGGCGCCGATCTGCTCGCCGCTATACGGGTCGAGGGAGATGGCGTGGGTCAGGCTGCTGATCGCGCTCATGGCGGGACACTCTCGTTGTTGTTAATCAGTGACGCCAGACTAGTGGGCTATGGCTTTAATGAAAACTGAATAATAATGAGCGAAACATTCACGTTTGGAGAAAGGCAGTGGACCTGGTGCAACTAGAGATCTTCAAGGCCGTGGCAGAGCAGGGCAGCATCAGTGCCGCCGCGCAGCATATCCATCGGGTGCCGTCGAACCTGACCACGCGCATCAAGCAACTGGAAGAAGACCTGGGCGTGGAGCTGTTCATTCGTGAAAAGAGCCGCCTGCGCCTGTCGCCTGCGGGCTGGAACTTCCTTGAATACACCCGGCGCATCCTCGACCTGGTGCATGAGGCGCGCTTGACCGTGGCCGGTGAAGACCCACAAGGCACTTTCGCCCTGGGTTCGCTGGAAAGCACGGCAGCGGTGCGCATCCCGGCCTTGCTGGCGGCGTACAACCAGCGCTACCCCAAGGTTGACCTGGACCTGTCCACCGGCCCTTCAGGGACCATGCTCGAAGGGGTGCTGTCTGGCCGCCTGGTAGCGGCCTTCGTCGACGGGCCGGTGCTGCACCCGACGTTGGAGGGCATGCCGGTGTTCGAGGAAGAGATGATGGTCATTGCCCCGCTCAACCATGCACCGGTGTCCCGCGCCCAGGATGTCAACGGCGAAAGCATCTACGCCTTCCGCGCCAACTGTTCGTACCGCCACCACTTCGAAAACTGGTTCGTGCAGGACCAGGCGGTGCCGGGCAAGATCCATGAAATGGAGTCGTACCACGGCATGCTGGCCTGCGTCAGCGCCGGTGCCGGCCTGGCCATGATGCCGCGCAGCATGCTCGATAACATGCCGGGGTGCAGCACCGTCAGCGCCTGGCCAATGTCGGAGGACTTCCGCTACCTGAAAACCTGGCTGGTATGGCGGCGGGGCACGGTATCGCGCAGTTTGAGCATGTTCGTGAAACTACTTGAGGAAGCGCGTGCAACTTGATGTTAAAGCTGAAGAAAATTTCCACTAAAGCGAATTTCATGCAATGACCATGCATCAGCACGAACACCACTGCGCCAGGAGGATCAGATAATAGGTAAGCCATCCTCGAATGGAGGGTCGAACCATGCGTAACCATCACTATGCTCTCGGCGCGGCACTGTTGATCACCTTGGCCATGCCATGGACCCTGGCGGCCGCCGCCGACCTCAATGCCCCCATCAACATGCAGGCTGTGCAGCTGCAACCGCAGGAACAGAACGGCGTGCGCTACGTGCAAGGCGGTATCGGCCAGGATGAAGCCAATGCCCTGCGCAAGACCCCGGGCTACGACCTGCACGTCGAGCTCTCGACTGGCCCAGGCGGCGAATTCGAGAGCGGCGCCAACGTCGACATCCTCAATGCCCAGGGCAAACCGGTACTCAGCGTCCCCGATGCCGGGCCGCTGCTTTATGTGCAACTGCCACCGGGCCAGTACAAAGTCACGGGTAACGCCCAAGGTGAAACGCGGCAGCAAATGGTGACCGTGAACGGCAAGACACCTGCCACCGTGAACCTGAACTGGCGTTGATGATGAAAAGGCAGGCGGGAGTACAGATGTGCTCTCGCCTGAAAGGAGCGCATCGCCATGAGCCTGGACCTTCAGCTGGAGATGTTGGACGAGCGGGGCTATGTGTTGCTCCCCGGTGTGCTCGAACCCCTGCGTATCGCCTTGTTGCGCTGCGCCATCGATGACCTGCAGCCAATCCACTGGGACTACCAGGGGCTGCTGGAGCACTACAAATGCGTGTTCAACCGCAACCCGTTATGGTTGCCCTTTCTCGACCTGCCACCCCTGATCGCGCTGGCTGAAGCGGCACTGGGCGCCGACTGCCATGTGATCGGGCAAACTGCCTGGCGCAGCCACCCCGGTTACCCCGGCGCGGCCCTGCACCTCGACCACCTGCCCATGCAATTGCCCGACTGGCTCAGCGAGCGGGGCGACTTCACCCAGCCCATGCAGATCCTCACGGCACAGCTGTACCTCAGTGATATCGACCACAACATCGGGCCGACCTGGATCGTGCCTGGCAGCCACCGCGCCGCGCGCCCCCCAAAAGCCGGGGAAGACCGGTGGCAAGGCCGTGAAGCCCACCCGGTGCTGTGCAACGCGGGTGACGCCCTGGTGTTTCGCAGCGATATCTGGCACAGCGGCGGGGCCAACTGCAGTCAGTCACGCGAGCGTGACATGCTGCAAGTGCACTATGGCCGGCGCATGGTTGCGCAAAAGTTTTCGCCGTACTTGAACTGGCAATTCAACCCGCAGGTACTGGAGGAAGCCACGGCCCGGCAAAGGCGCTTGCTTGGCGAGCACGAAGAAGCGGAATACGACTGATCCTGGCACAGGAATCTAGCCAATAGTGGTAATTGACTTTCAACTTTCTGATTAACTAGACAATAATCAAAAAAGTATTACTTCGTATGACCGGTTGGGATGCACCGGTCGGCGCATAAAATCGAGGGGCCCAAGCCCCCGCTTGTCGTCTAGACCATCAGGAGAGTCGTTGATGAAAACCCGTCTAGCTGCTTCGCTGGCCGCTGCAGTGCTGGCCTTTGCCGGGGCGAATCTGGCCCAGGCCGCGCAGGTGTCCGGCGCCGTTGGCGCCACTGGCCAAGGTGACATGACTTACCGTATTGGCATGTCGTTCGACTGGGACAAGAAATGGCTGGAAAGCAGCACAGGCTATGTGACCGGTTACTGGGATGCGGCCTACACCTACTGGGAAGGCGGAGACGCCAGTGGTGCGCACTCGCTGTCATTCAGCCCGGTGTTCACTTATGAGTTCAGCGGTTTTACCTACACCCCGTACATCGAGGCCGGCATTGGCCTGGCAGCGTTTTCCAAGACCGACGTGGGCGACCATCGCCTGGGCTCGGCGGTCAACTTCGAAGACCGCATCGGCTTTGGCCTGAAGTTGCCGGGGGAGCAGAAGGTGGGGATCCGAGCGATGCATTACTCCAATGCCGGGATCAAGCAGCCTAACGACGGGATTGAGTCGTACTCGCTGTTCTACAGCAAAGGCTTCTGAGATTTTTGGGGCCGCTGCGCGGCCCATTCCCGGCAATTCAGAAGGTATAGGAAATCCCGGCCTGTACGGTCCGCGGAGCACCCGGGTAGACGTAGCTGTTGAACGCGCCCTCGTCATACCCCTTGTTGAACACGTTCTTCACGTCCAGGTTCAACCGCACGTGCTCGTTGACCTTGTAGAAGCTCAACAGGTCAACCACGCTGTAGAGCTCCATGGTGTAGGTGGTTGCCGCCGTCTGCCCGGCCCGATCATCCACATACTTCACGCCAACCCCCAGCCCAAGCCCCTTGGCCAAGCCATCCTGGAACTCGTAGGTGTTCAGCAGGCTGAAGCTGTTGCGCGGGATGTTGGCCAGGCGTGTGCCGGTGGGGATGCTGTTGTCCTTGGTCACCTCGGCATCGACATAGGCATAGCCACCAATTACCCGCCACTCTGGGGTCAGGTTGCCCGCGATGTTGATGTCCAGGCCCCGGCTGCGTACCTCGCCAGCCGCTACCTTGAAGGTACCTGTAGGGTCGTTCGGGTCGTTGGTCAGCACGTTTTCCTTGACGATATGGTAGATCGCCGCGTCGATGCTCAGCTGACGATCAAGCGCCTCCCATTTCACACCCAGCTCGTAGGACTTGCCTTTCTCCGGGTCAAAGCCACCGCCGCCGCTGGCAGGCGTGCCGGTGTTGGGCTTGAACGAACGCGCGGTGTTGGCATAGACCGCCACGGTGTCGGTGAGGTCGTAGATCAGGCCAAGGCGCGGGGTGACGCCGTTTTCGCCCTTGCTGAAGTCGCGGTTGGTTGGCAGCTTGTCGTCGTATTCATGCTCGAAGCGCTCGAAGCGCACACCCGCCAGCACCTTCAGGCGCTCGGTCAGGGCCACCTGGTCCTGGATGAATGCAGCCCACGTCTTCAGGTTTTCCTTGTCATGGGTGGTGGTGCGGGTCAGGGCAGGTCGCGGTTGGCCCAGTACCGGCTCGAAAATATCGATCGGGTAGGCGCCGTTACCACCGGCCGAACGGCGGATGATCGAGTTGTAGTCGTAGTCTTCGTACTCGATGCCAGTCAGCAGGGTATGGGCGAAACCGCCAGTGTCGAAGTGGCCGGTGAGGTTGAGCTGGTAGTCACGATCGGTCCACTCCAGCTTGCGGTAGTTGAAGTTGCGCCCCAGGGTGCGACCGTCGGCCTGCAGGCCATTGGCTTCCACGGCGTTGCCCTTTAGCGAGCCGTCGAGCCACTGCATGCCGCCGCCCAATGTCCAGTTGTCGTTAAGAAAGTGTTCGAAACGCAACTGGGCCATGTTGTTGTCGTTGTGCAGCAGGTTGTCGCTGCCTTTTTCCCATATGTTGGTGTCACGCGAGGCTGTGCCGAGCTGCCCAGGCAGACGGGTCAGGCCGCGGTCCAGTGGGTGGTTGTTACGCATGAAGTCGCCCTCGAAGACGACCTTCGTGCTGTCGTTGACCTGCCAGCTGACCACCGGCGCCACGTCATAGCGCTCGCTTTCCACGTCATCGCGGAAGCTGTCGCCGCCTTCGCCAAGCACGTTCAGGCGGTAGGCCAGCGAGCCATCCTGGTTCAGCGGCCCGGTGGCGTCGAGGGTGGCGCGGTGCATGCCCTGGTCATCGAACTGGCTGCCCAGGGTGACCTTCGACTCTGGCAGCGGCTGCTTGCTGACCACGTTGAAAGTACCCCCAGGGTCGCCGCGGCCGTACAGGCTGCTGGCCGGGCCACGGATAACCTCCAGGCGTTCGACGGTGTTGGCGTCCGGGGCGTTGGGGTAGCCACGGTTGATCGGGAAACCGTTGCGGTAGAACTCGCCGGTGGTAAAGCCCCGCACGGTGAAGGTGGTCAGGCCCTGGCCACCAAAATTGTTGGCGCGGCCGACGCCGCCGGCGTAGTCCAGGCCGTCCTGCAGGCGTGTGGCGCCGGTGTCTTCCAGTACATCCTTGGGTACCACGCTGACCGATTGCGGCGTTTCGTGCAGTGCGGCGTCGGTGCGGGTGGCACTGGCCGAGCGGGTGGCCTTGTAGCCAACTACCGGGCCATCGGCGCGTTCGCTGTCAGCGCTGCTGGTGATGTTCAGGGCCTGGAGCTCTATCTGAGCGGGGTCGCTGAGCGGTTCAGGCTCGGCAAAGGCCAGCGGGGAGACAGCATGAAGCACACAAAGCGAAACGAACGTGCGACGCATCGACGGTACGATCCTGGAGTAGGGCGCTGAGGGTAGGGTGGGCAAGCGCCGCGAAACTACTACGAATCATTATCAAATGCATTCTTTTTAAGTGGAACTGGTGTACCAGATACCAAGCAGGTTTATCGGTGCCGACCCCTTCGCGGGTTTACCCGCGAAGGAGCCAGACCATGCAGCCCACAACTCAACGCACAGCCTTGATCGCCAGCACATTGCACAGCGGATGCTCCAGCACATGCGCCGTGGTCCCGCCCAGGAACGTCTGCATGGCGTCATGCCGGTGGCTACCCATCACGATTACATCGGCCCGGCTATGCCCAACGAACTGGGCAATCGCCCTGATCGCTGCCCCTTCCATGAAGTGCCTGCGCTCCAGCGGGATCTGGTGGTGGTCGCCCAGCCGGTTGAACGCCGCCCGCTGCGCAGTCCGCACGCTGCCATCGAAACCCGGCATGGTCACCGTGCCAGCGCCGAAGTCGGCGATATGGGTCTTGGCCGCGTCGCACACATGCAGTAGGTGCAGTTCGGCGTTGCACTGCAGGGCCAGGGCATGGGCGCAGTGGATCACTTGCTCATCCAGGTGCTCGCCAGCGCCATGGCTGTTCAGGTCCACCGCGGCGGCGATCTGCCGGGGCAAGGGCAGGCGGATGTCACTGACCAAATGTACGGCGACCGGGCTGTCCTTGAGCAACTGCCAGTCCAGTGGCGTCACCAGCAGGCGCTTGAGCACCGGTTCGTGCTGCACGTCCTTGATCAGCAGGTCACAGCCCAGCCGTTCGACCCGCTCCAGCACGCTGCCCAGTGGGTCGCGGGTCAGCAGCAGTTCGGTGGACACGTCCAGGCCGGCATTGCCCAGCTGTTCGGCTTCGTCCGCCAGCCATTGGCGGTTGTCGCTGAGCAGCCGCTCACGTTCGCGGCCATCGCTCATCAAGCCAAAAGTATCGACATCGTCGACGAACACGTTGATATCCAGCAAGGCACCGCAGGACTCAGCCAGCGCCGCAGCGCGTTGCAGCGCCGGCGTGTGGCGCATCTGCGGGCCGAGCATGACGAACAGACGCTTGAACTGGCTCATCTCACACCTCCACGTGTGGCAGCCCCCCGGTGAACTGGTCTTGTTCAGTCTAGACCGCGCTGGGCTGCATGAGCACCTGACAGAGGCTGGCGCGGCACGGCGTGTCGGGTATGATGCGGGCCCCATCATTTTCACGAGGCCCGCCCCATGTCCCTGAGTGCTGAACAGATCGGCGAATTCCGCGCCTTCGCCGAGCAGCTGGCCGATGCTGCCGCTGGGGCGATCAAGCCATATTTCCGTGCCAGCCTGGATGTCGAGGACAAGGGCGGGCGCTTGTACGACCCGGTGACCGTGGCCGACAAGGCGGCCGAGGACGCCATGCGTGAGCTGATCCAGGCCCGCTACCCCGAGCACGGCATTCTCGGCGAAGAAGCCGGCGTGGCCGTTGGCAGCAGCCCGCTGACCTGGGTGCTCGACCCGATTGACGGCACCCGCGCCTTCATCACCGGCCTGCCGCTGTGGGGCACGCTGATTGCGCTGAACGACGGCACGCGCCCGGTAGTCGGGGTGATGAACCAGCCGTTCACCGGCGAGCGCTTTGTCGGCACCCCGGCAGGCGCCTGGCGCAGTGGTACGCCGTTGCAGACCCGTTCCTGTGCTGACCTGGCTGCGGCCACGCTGATGTGCACCACGCCAGACATGTTCGACACCGCCGAGCGCAAGGCGGCGTTCGAGGCAGTTGCCGGCAAGGCGCGGCTGATGCGCTACGGTGGTGATTGCTATGCCTACTGCATGCTTGCCTCGGGCTTTGTTGACGTGATCGTCGAGGCCAGCCTGCAGCCGTATGACGTGCAGGCACTGATGCCGATCATCGAAGGCGCGGGGGGTGTGATCACCGCCTGGGATGGCAGCAGTGCGCAGAATGGCGGGTGTGTAGTGGCCTGCGGTGACCCGGTGTTGCATGCGCAGGTGGTGGAGATGTTGCGCCACGCCATGTGACCTTGAATGGCTTGGGCCGGCCTCTTCGCGGGCTTGCCCGCACACAGGGGCTGCACAGGTTTCAGAGTTTGTGGAGATCCTGTGGGAGCGGGTTCACCCGCGAAGAGGCCCGCACAGGTATCCAGAATCCCCAACCACCGCACTTTTTCCGATTTCCGGGCTCTATGCTTGGCCAGGCCGCACTGACCCCCAGTGCAGCCGCCGAATATCGACCCGGTGCCGATGGTTGCAAACTACCCAAATTTTCTCTCCCGCCTGCTACTGGCAGGCGCCCTCACATGCCTGTGCGCCTGCACCCAGGAGCAAGGCCGCGACATGCTCGACCAGTTCGGCAACGGCAAACCCAGCGAGTTGTTCCAGACCAGCGTCGACCGCCTGGCCACGCTGTCGATGCGTGACAACCTGCAAAGCCTGTACCTGCTGATGAACAAGCTGTACCTGCGCAACCCCAACCAGTGGAAGATGTCCGGCTATGTGGATGCCGCCACTGCCGAGCGGCAGATCCGCATCGCCATCGAACAGCGCCAGCCGTTACCGCAACTGGGTAGCCGCCGTGACCTGGCGGCGTTGAGCTACGCCCTGAGCCCGGAGTTTCGCGGCGACCGGGTCGGCGCGTTCATCTATGCCATCGGCAGCATGCTGATTACCGCGCACGGCGGGCGTACCGAGTTCTACATGACCGATACCATCGACCCGCTGTTCATCAACAACGCCGCGCGCAATATCGAAAAAGCTACCTGGATGTTGAGCCAGCGGCAGGATGCCAATGGCGTGTTGCTGCTGTTTTCCAACGAGATTTCGGAAGAGGGCAGCAACCTGAGTTTTGCCGTGGAGTTCGGCAAGATCGTGGCGCGGCTGGATTTGCTGGCCGAGCTACTGGATGAGCGCTATCGGCGGATTGGTTTGAATTATGCGCAAAGCTTGTTGTTGATGAACTTCCTGCCGGTGCAGTGAATCGCGCGTATCCGGGAGTTTTGGGTTACCTGTACGGGCCCTTTCGCGGGTAACCCCGCTCCCCCCGCATCACCACATTTATGGAAAACTGTGCCGTACCTGTGGGAGCGGGTTTACCCGCGAAGAGGCCCGCACAGGAACGCGCAAATCAGTGACTACGCAACGACTCCAGCAACGGCTGAAACTCAACCAGCAACCAGTCGCGCAAGCGCCGGCAACTGGACTCATGCTCCTTGTCTTCATTGAAGGCCAGGAAGTGGAACGTGTCTTTAAGCACCAGTTCCTGCGCCACAGGCCGCACCAGCAAGCCTTGCGCCACCAACGGCGCCACCAGGTGGTGCCAGCCCAGCGCCACCCCCTGGTTGCCCAGTGCCAGTTGCACCAGCAGGTTGTAGTCATTGGCATTGAAGAAGTGCGGCGCGCTGCTGGCGCGGCTTTTCAGGTCGACGTCATGGAACGCCAGCCATACGTTCCAGTCGACGTGCTCGGCCACCTGCGAGCGACCATAGGGGCTGAGGTTGAGCAGTGAACCGTCGCGCAGCCCCTCAAGCGTGCTCACTTCGGGGTGTTCGGCGAGGTAATGCGGGGTGCACACCGGGTAGATCACGTCATGGTTGAGCGGGTGGCAGCTGTAGCCCGCCTGGATCTTGCCCAGCTTGGTGATGTAGATGTCCGGCCGAACCCCAGGCTCCATCGACAGGAAGTTCTGCGTGGTCACCAGGTTGATGTCGATGTCTGGGTTTTCGTCAAAGAACCTGGGCATGCGCGGGCCCATCCACAACGCCGCAAAGGCCGGCGAACAGCACAGGGTGACCACATGCTTGGTATTGGTGTTGCTGCGGATGCGTTCGGCCGCCTGGGAAATGTTGACGAACGACAACTGCACCGCATCGAAGAAGATCGAGCCGGCCACGGTCAGCTCCACCGCACGCCCCACCCGGGTGAACAACTCGGCGCCCAGGTAGGTCTCCAGTTCACGGATCTGCCGGCTGACGGCGGCCTGGGTCACGCACAACGCCTCGGCGGCACGGGTGAAGTTCTGGTACTTGGCGGCGGCGACGAAGACTTTCACCGCACGCAGCGAGGGCATCTTGATCAGCGTCTGATCGGGTTCGGAGTGTCTGACCATGGGGCGGGGCGAGGTCCTTCGTCTAGCCAATCGGGTCACTCTAGCCTGTTCCAGGCCTGGCGGTAAATGTACAGGGGCTCTGGCACCGGCATTGCGGCGCGATTGATAACTTCAGGTAATGGTTTGCGCCATACAAATGTCGTTGGACCCGCTCTGGATCAGGGCCTAACGTTAAACCTACGGCGCGACATTCGAGACATCAATGTCGAACAACTATTTGAAGCAGGACATTCTGCGTGCCGGTTTTGACTCACGTTCGATTTTGAACGGACTGCCAAGCGTACTCGCACTGATCTCTACCCGCCTTATTGAAAGTGCGATGTTGAAAGATTGGTTAATAAGCATAATAAAGAGGGTCGTATGAGCCATGCCGATGAGATTCTTTCGGTAAAAAACATCTTCAAGGTGTTCGGTCCCAACCCGAACATGGCCATGGAGATGCTCCGCAAAGGTGCCGACAAGAACGAAATCTTCAGCAAGACCGGCCACGTCGTCGGCGTGTTCGATGCAAGCTTTTCCGTCAAGCGTGGCGAGATCTTCGTCATCATGGGCCTGTCCGGCTCGGGCAAGTCGACCATGGTGCGGCTGTTCAACCGCCTGATCGAGCCGACCTCCGGCAGCATTCACCTCAACGGCAAGGAAATTACCGGGCTCTCCGACAAAGCCCTGCTGGACGTGCGCCGCAAGGAAATGGGCATGGTGTTCCAGTCCTTTGCGCTGATGCCGCACATGAGCGTGCTCGAAAACACCGCCTTCGGCCTGGAAATTGCCGGGGTGCCGGAAGGCGAACGCCACAGCCGCGCCCGTGAAGCGTTGAGCCAGGTTGGCCTGGCCGGCCACGAGCACAGCTACCCGCACCAGTTGTCCGGCGGTATGCAGCAGCGTGTGGGCCTGGCCCGGGCGCTGGCCAACGACCCGGCGATCCTGCTGATGGACGAGGCGTTTTCCGCGCTCGACCCACTGATCCGCAGCGAAATGCAGGGCGAGCTGATTCGTCTGCAGGCCGAGCAGCAGCGCACCATCATCTTCATTTCCCACGACATCGAGGAAGCCATCCGCATCGGTCATCGCATTGCCATCATGGAAGGCGGGCGGGTAGTGCAGATCGGCACCCCGCAAGAGCTGATCAACCAGCCGGCCAACGACTACGTACGCACCTTCTTCAAGAGCTTCGACAGCTCGCGGGTGCTCAAGGCCGGTGATGTGGCCAAGTTCGACCCGGCCGTGGTGTGCAAGGTCAACGGCAAGGCGCCGAGCTTCCAGGCCGGCGTGCCGTTTGGCTACCTGGTCGATGACCGCGGCCAGCTGCTGGGCGTGGTCGATACCGACGCCAACGGCGCCACTGCCAGTGACCGCTACAGCCTGCACGAGCAGTGCCCGGTGTACACCGATACGCCGCTGCACGAGGTACTCGGGATTGCGGCCGACCTGCCGTACCCGGTGCCGGTGCTCGACCGCCAGGGTGCCTTCAAGGGCACGCTGTCGAAGAACGAGCTGTTGCAGACCCTGAGCCGCCACTAATACCAAGAGGTAAGCCCTCATGTCCGAATTCAGCCTTCTCGACCCGTTCCAGGCGGCCACCATCCCGCTGGGTGACTGGGTTACCGCCACCCTGAACTTCCTGGTGCACAACTTCCGCGAGGTGTTCCGTGCCATTCGCTGGCCGATCGACCAGGTGCTCAATGGCATCGAGTTCACCCTGCAGAGCATTCCGCCCACCATCGGCATCATCCTCTCGTCATTGCTGGGCTGGCAGCTGGCGGGCAAGCGCATGGCGGTGCTGTGCTTCATCACCCTGACCTTGCTCGGCCTGATCGGTGTGTGGTCGGAGTCGATGACCACCCTGGCGCTGGTACTGACCTCGGTGTTCTTCTGCGCGGTCATCGGCATTCCTCTGGGCATCGTCTGCGCCCGCAGCAACCGCCTGGAAAGCATCATCCGGCCGCTGCTCGATGCCATGCAGACCCTGCCGGCGTTCGTTTACCTGGTACCGGTGGTGATGCTGTTCGGCATCGGCAACGTGCCCGGGGTGCTGGTGACCATCGTGTTCGCCCTGCCGCCGCTGGTGCGCCTGACCAACCTGGGCATCCGCCAGGTGCCGGAAGACAAGATTGAAGCCGCCCGCGCCTTTGGCTGCACCCCACGGCAGATGCTGACCCGCGTGCAACTGCCGCTGGCCACCTCGACCATCATGGCCGGCCTCAACCAGACCCTGATGCTGTCGCTGTCGATGGTGGTGATCGCCTCGATGATTTCGGTCGGCGGCCTGGGCCAGATGGTGCTGCGCGGCATCGGCCGGCTGGACATGGGCCTGGCCACGGTCGGTGGCGTGGGGCTGGTGCTGCTGGCGATCTTCCTCGACCGCCTGACCCAGGCCATGGGCGCCCGTACCAGCGCCGACCCTAGCCTGCGCTGGTATCACACCGGCCCGGTAGGGGTGGTGATGCGCCTGTGTGGCGCCGGGCAAACGCAAGGGCGGCGCAAGACCGCCTGAGCACAGCAAGACTTTTGAGACGTTCGATCTGCCGCACTTGAAGATAAAAATCAGAAAAAGGTAAGCGACGATGCACGAATCCAAGTTCACCCGCAGCATCCTCAAATGCGCCACCGCGCTGACCCTGGTAGCCGCTGCGCTGGGCGCACACGCCTCGGCGGAAAAACCGGGTGATGGCGTGAAGGTGACACCGATCTTCCCCTCCATCGCCGAAGAGCGCTTCCGTGGCGAAGTGGCCATGGAAGGCCTGCGCGAGCTGGGCTACAAGGTGCAGGAGCCGAAGGAGACCGAGTACGGCGTGATGATGGTGGCCTTGGCCAACGGCGATGCCGACTTCACCGTGCACCTGTGGGAAAAGCTGCATAACCAGTTCTACCAGCAGGCCGGTGGTGACGATGTGATGGTCAAGACTGGCAACATCCTGCCGGGTGTGGCCCAGGGTTACCTGATCGACAAGAAAACCGCCGACCAGTACAACATCAAGTACATCACCGACCTGAAGAAGCCAGAAATCGCCAAGCTGTTCGACACCGATGGCGATGGCAAGGCCGACATGACCGGATGCAACCCGGGCTGGGGTTGCGAACTGGTTATCGCCCACCACATGAAGGCCTACGACCTGGACAAGAGCATCACTGTCAACCAGGGCTCGTACTTCGCGCTGATGGCCGACACCATCGCCCGCTACAAGGAAGGCAAGCCGATCTTCTACTTCACCTGGGTACCGCAGTGGATCGCCAGCGTGCTGGTCGAGGGCAAGGACGTGGTCTGGCTCGAAGTGCCGAAGACCGACCTGCCCGACGGCAAGAACGACGTCGATACCATGTACCACGGCAAGAACCTGGGCTTTGCCATCGATAAGGTGGTGGCCGTGCTGAACAAGGACTTTGCCGAGAAGAACCCGGCGGCGTTGAAGTTCCTGTCGCTGGTACAGATCAGCACCGACGACGAGAGCAACCAGAACCTGAAGATGCAGCAGGGCGAGAAGAAGCCTGCCGACATCACCCGCCATGCCAAGGAATGGGTTGCAACGCACCGCCAGCAGTTCGACCAGTGGCTGCAGGCCTCGCGTGATGCGGCGGCCCAGGCCAGCAAGTAACCTGTTTTATCGGCTTTGGCCCCTTCGCGGGTAAACCCGCTCCCACAGGGACCGCACAGTATTCGGAGCCTGTGCAGGACCCTGTGGGAGCGGGTTTACCCGCGAAGGGGCCAACGCAACTCCCGCAGTTGAGTTAAGACCATGAGCCACTTCGAAAGCATCCTCAAGAACACCAACCTGGCCCACCTGGACCCTGCCATTCGCACATCCCTTTCAATGCCGTGCCAGCGCGTGGCCTTCGTTCTGCGCGAGCACTTCTCGATGATGGCCTTCACCGCCGCCATGGACAGCCTGGTCACCGCCAACCTGATGAGCGCCACGCCGTTGTTCCAGATCCAGGTAGTGGGCGAGGGCGAGCAGGTAATGAGCGACCTGGGTATCGCCTTGCCGGTCAACACCCAACTGGCCGACCTCGACGTACAGGGCCTGGACTGCCTGTTGGTATGCGGCGGCTTTCGCGTACGCCTGGAAACCGCGCCGCCACTGCGCGCCAAGCTGCGCCAGGCCGACCAGCTCGGCTGCCAGTTGGGCGGGCTGTGGAACGGTGCCTACTTCCTGGCCGAAGCCGGCTTGCTCAACGACCACGATTGCGCTTTCCACCCCGATGGCCGGGCGATGATGAGCGAGTTGTTCCCCAAGGTGCGCATCAGCCGCCAGGCCCATGTGCTGGACCGCCGGCGCATGAGCTGCGCCGGTGCCAGTAGCGCGCTGGACATGATGCTGGCCTTGCTTGAGCACTGCGGTGGTACACCGCTGCGCCGGGCCGTGGAGCAGATGTTGGCCTGTGACCGGGCGCGGGTGATGAGTGATGCACCGGCCAGTGCGCCGGAAATCGACCCAAGTTTGCCCAAAGGCGTGCGCCTGGCCCTGGAGCTGATGCACGCCAATATCGAAGACCCGATCGGCATCGACGAGATTGCCGAGCATGCCGGCTTGTCGCGTCGGCACCTGGAGCGCCTGTTCCGCCGCCATGTACAGGCCACGCCACCGCGCTATTATCTGGAGCTGCGTCTGACCCATGCCCGGCAGCTGCTGCAGCACACCAACAAGTCCTTGACCGAAGTGGCGGTGGCCAGCGGGTTTGTCAGCTTCCCGCATTTCTACCGGCGTTTCCGCGAGCTGTTCGCCATTGCCCCACGGCAGTACCGGGCGCGTAGCCAAGGCTGGGCAGGGCGGCAGGATGTAGCTGTGCATTGAATTTTGTGTTGCCTGCTGGCCCTTTCGCGGGTAAACCCGCTCCCACAAGGTATTGCGCAGGCCCCGAGGCAGTGATGATCCCTGTAGGAGCGGGTTTACCCGCGAAGAGGCCGGCACAGGAAAATATTGTTCGATAACCGAACACAACCTGCCACCTCCATGTCCGCTATCCGCCCATCCAATCACATCGCCGCATTGCCCAACCCCCGCCTTTTTGCTGTAGTGTGCCCATCCACCGGCTGTCGCCTGCCCCCGCGACCCGCAGCCGGCCCGATAAAATGACCGTGACGACCGCAACCACAGCCTACAAGGCCGTAGGAAGCGGCGACCAGAACAATAACGATACCGAGTGCCTTGCCTATGGAAAGCCGCCTGCTGAGCGAACGCAGTAGCGTGTTTCACCACGCCGACCCTTATGCTGTGTCTGATTATGTCAACCAGCATGTAGGCCAGCATTGCATCGGTCTGTCTCGCACCACCCACCCCCAGGCCAGCCTCAGCCACCGCAAGTTCGCCGAACTCGACCTGTGCCGCATCAGCTACGGCGGTAGCGTGCGGGTTACCTCGCCAGCGCTGGAAAGCATCTACCACCTGCAGGTGTTGCTCAACGGCAACTGCCTGTGGCGCGGGCACAAACGCGAGCAGCATCTGGTGCCAGGCGAGCTGCTGCTGATCAACCCCGACGACCCGGTTGACCTGACGTACTCGGAAGACTGCGAGAAATTCATCCTCAAGGTGCCGACCCGGCTGCTGGACTCGATCTGTGACGAACAGCGCTGGCATCGGCCCGACGGCGGGGTGCGGTTCTTGCGCAACCACTATCGGCTGGAGGAGCTGGACGGCTTCGTCAACCTGCTGGCAATGGTTTGCCATGAGGCGGAAGTGGGCGATTCACTGCCGCGCGTGCAAGGTCATTACAGCCAGATCGTCGCCAGCAAATTGCTGACCCTGATGAATACCAATATCCGCCGCGAAAGCCTGAGCGCCCCGCAAGCGGGACTTGAGCGCATTCTCGACTACATCGAGCGCAACTTGAAACTGGAAATGTCGGCTGAAGTGCTGGCAGAGCAAGCGTGCATGAGCTTGCGCTCGTTGTATGCGTTGTTTGACCAGCATCTGGGCACTACACCCAAGCACTACGTGCGCCAGCGCAAGCTGGAGCGGGTGCATGCGTGCCTGAATGACCCGACTTGTGGCGTGCGCAGTGTGACGGAGCTGGCGCTGGACTACGGTTTCCTGCATCTGGGGCGGTTCTCCGAAGTGTATCGGCAGCAGTTTGGCGAGCTGCCTTCGCAGACGTTCAAGCGGCGGGGATGAGGGCCTCAGGCTTGTCCGCCTAGCAGTTCTGCCAGTTGTGAACGCATTGCTCTTAAACCACCATCTGCCTATCCCGGGTAAATGGTGGTAGCCATGGCGAAGTCGCAGAAGCAATTCTATTTCTACACTCCCGAAGGCCTTTCGTTGGTCAAACATTCTGGCGCCGGAGCCTCGGCACTGTTGCGCGCCGCAGGACGGGCGTTTGTACAGTGTGATGATGGTCAGGCAGCCCTTTATGCAACAGATATACAAGGATCGGTTCTGCGATGCATCGGGCGAAACTCGTCGAGCTTGATGCACTACATGGTGTATGGATGGGACAGCCAAACGGCAGCTGCGCCAGTGTTGCGATTCTCCAGCCAGCGGAAAGGGACGCTGACGGGGCATTATTTGTTGGGTGATGGGTACCGTGCATTCATCCCTACCTTGATGAGATTCAACGCTCCTGACAGCCTCAGCCCTTTTGCACAAGGAGGACTGAATACTTATAGCTACTGTGGTGGTGACCCCGTGAACAGAAATGATTCAACAGGGCACAGCTGGTGGTCATGGTTGAGGCCACGAGTACCTAGGTCAGCCCATCCTGGAACAACACAGCCTGCTTCGCTCGCCCCATCTGTGAGCACGAAATCCCAAGCACAGTTCAACCAACAGATGAACGAAAGATTAAAGCAGCATAACGCAACAGTATCCGCAAACATCTTCGAAAGCGGACTCGCCTATCAAGGTAGAAATACAAACGTAAGGGTCCAACGGATAAGCGAGGCTAGCAGCTGGTCGTTTACCGATCACGGCGTTGTAGAAGCAGCTGCTGTCAGTTTGACCAGGGATTATCAAAGTCGCTCCCAGTCTCCGGAATTTCGGAGTCTGTTCGAAAAAACCGTGGGTTTGGAAAAAAAGATCAGGTCGGTGCTGCCTGACAATGCAAAGTCAGAACCCAATGTAAAATGGCAGCTTGATGAAAACAATCAGCACATCCGCGTAGCTGGATAGCACTCTGCACAATCCGGATAGTCCCCCGCCAGCGGTCTCCCTAACCTGACCAGGTCTAAACAATAACAAGGGAGACCCTGGCCATGTCCCTGGGATTCGACTACCTCAATGCCATGCTCGAGGACGACCGTGAAAAGGGCATCTACCGCTGCAAGCGCGAGATGTTCACCGACCCACGCCTGTTTGACCTGGAGATGAAACACATCTTCGAGGGCAACTGGATCTACCTGGCCCATGAAAGCCAGATCCCCGAGAAAAACGATTTCCTCACCCTGACCATGGGGCGCCAGCCGATTTTCATCGCGCGCAACAAGGACGGTGAGCTCAATGCCTTCCTCAACGCCTGCAGCCACCGCGGCGCCATGCTGTGCCGGCACAAGCGCGGCAACCGCTCCAGCTACACCTGCCCGTTCCACGGCTGGACCTTCAACAACAGCGGCAAGCTGCTCAAGGTCAAAGACCCGAGCAACGCCGGTTACCCCGACAGCTTCAACTGCGACGGCTCCCACGACCTGACCAAGGTGGCGCGCTTCGAGTCGTACCGTGGCTTCCTGTTCGGCAGCCTGAATGCCGACGTGAAACCGTTGGTCGAACACCTGGGCGAGTCGGCCAAGATCATCGACATGATCGTCGACCAGTCGCCAGAAGGCCTGGAAGTGCTGCGCGGCGCCAGCTCGTACATTTACGAGGGCAACTGGAAGCTCACCGCCGAGAACGGCGCCGATGGCTACCACGTCAGCTCCGTGCACTGGAACTACGCCGCCACCCAGAACCAGCGCAAGCAGCGCGAAGCCGGTGACGAGATCAAGACCATGAGCGCCGGCGCCTGGGCCAAGCAAGGCGGTGGCTTCTATTCGTTCGACCACGGCCACCTGCTGCTGTGGACCCGCTGGGCCAACCCCGAAGACCGCCCGGCCTACGAGCGCCGCGACCAGCTGGCCGCCGACTTCGGCCAGGCCCGTGCCGACTGGATGATCGAGAACTCGCGCAACCTGTGCCTGTACCCGAACGTGTACCTGATGGACCAGTTCAGCTCGCAAATCCGTATTGCCCGGCCGATCTCGGTGAACAAGACCGAAATCACCATCTACTGCATCGCACCGAAAGGCGAGAGCGCCGATGCCCGCGCCAAGCGCATCCGCCAGTACGAAGACTTCTTCAACGTCAGCGGCATGGCCACCCCGGATGACCTGGAAGAGTTCCGCTCGTGCCAGACCGGTTACGGCGGCGGCACCGGCTGGAACGACATGTCCCGCGGCGCCGCCCACTGGGTGGAAGGTGCCGACGAGGCGGCCAAGGAGATCGAACTCAAGCCGCTGCTGTCCGGCGTACGCACCGAGGACGAAGGCCTGTTCGTGCTGCAACACAAGTACTGGCAGGACACCATGATCCAGGCCCTCAAGGACGAGCAGCAACTGATCCCCGTGGAGGCCGTGCAATGAGCCTGTATGAAACCGTGCGCGACTTCCTCTACCGCGAGGCGCGCTACCTGGACGACGCCCAATGGGACCAGTGGCTGGAAATGTATGCCAGCGATGCCACCTTCTGGATGCCCAGTTGGGACGATGACGACACCCTTACCGAAGACCCGCAAAGCGAAATCTCGCTGATCTGGTACGGCAACCGTGGCGGCCTGGAAGACCGTGTGTTCCGCATCAAGACCGAGCGCTCCAGTGCGACCGTGCCCGACACCCGCACCTCGCACAACATCAGCAACATCGAGATCGTCGAGCAGGGCGAGGGCAGCTGCCTGGTGCGCTTCAACTGGCACACCCTGAGCTTCCGCTACAAGACCACCGACAGTTACTTCGGCAGCAGCTTCTACACCCTCGACCTGCGCGGCGAACAGCCGCTGATCAAGGCCAAGAAGGTGGTGCTGAAGAACGACTACGTGCGCCAGGTCATCGACATCTACCACATCTGATACAGGGTTTTGCGAGCACTGCCCGGGGCGTCCTGCGACGCGCCGTGGCCCGGCTCGCCCGCGAGGTGCAACATGAGCTTCCAGATCGCACTGAATTTCGAAGACGGGGTTACCCGCTTCATCGAGGCCACCGGCCAAGAAACCGTGGCCGACGCCGCCTACCGCCAAGGCATCAACATCCCGCTGGACTGCCGCGACGGCGCTTGCGGTACCTGCAAGTGCAAGGCCGAGTCTGGCCGCTACGAGTTGGGCGACAACTTCATCGAAGACGCCTTGAGCGAAGATGAAATCGCCGAAGGCTATGTACTCACCTGCCAGATGCGTGCCGAAAGCGATTGCGTTATCCGCATCCCGGCCTCGTCGCAGCTGTGCAAGACCGAACAGGCCAGCTTCGAGGCAGCCATCAGCGATGTACGCCAGCTGTCGGCCAGCACCATTGCCCTGTCGATCAAGGGCGAGGCACTGAGCCGCCTGGCCTTCTTGCCTGGGCAATATGTGAACCTGAAGGTGCCGGGCAGCGAGCAGAGCCGCGCCTACTCGTTCAGCTCGCTGCAGAAGGACGGCGAAGTCAGCTTCCTGATCCGCAACGTGCCGGGCGGGCTGATGAGCAGCTTCCTCACCAACCTGGCCAAGGCCGGTGACAGCATGAGCCTGGCCGGGCCGCTGGGCAGCTTCTACCTGCGGCCGATCCAGCGCCCGCTGTTGCTGCTGGCCGGTGGCACCGGCCTGGCGCCATTCACCGCGATGCTGGAGAAGATCGCCGAGCAGGGCAGCGAACACCCGCTGCACCTGATCTACGGCGTGACCAACGACTTCGACCTAGTCGAGCTCGACCGCCTGCAGGCCCTGGCGGCGCGCATCCCCAACTTCACCTACAGCGCCTGCGTGGCCAACCCGGACAGCCAGTACCCACAGAAGGGCTACGTGACCCAGCACATCGAGCCCCGCCACCTCAACGATGGCGATGTGGATGTGTACCTGTGCGGGCCACCGCCGATGGTCGAGGCGGTGAGCCAGTACGTGCGCGAGCAGGGCATTACCCCGGCCAACTTCTACTACGAAAAATTTGCGGCGGCAGCCTGATTCCTTCATCCCGAACATAACACCGCCCCCTGTGGGAGCGGGTTCACCCGCGAAGAGGCCAGCAGGTACAGCAGTTTTGTCTTGTCGGACGCATTCGCGGGTAAACCCGCTCCCACACGGACCGCGGGCAGGCGGAGATTTGCATATGAACAACCGATTCCAAGGCAAGGTCGCCCTGGTCACCGGTGCCGCACAAGGCATCGGCCGTGGCGTGTGCTGGCGGCTCAAGGCCGAAGGCGCGCAAGTGGTCGCGGTAGACCGCTCCGAACTGGTTCACGAGTTGGCCGGCGAGGGCATGCTGACCCTTACCGCCGACCTCGAACAACACGCCGATTGCGCCCGGGTCATGGCCAGCGCGGTGGAAACCTTCGGCCGCCTCGACATCCTGGTCAACAACGTCGGCGGCACTATCTGGGCCAAGCCTTTCGAGCACTACGAAGTCGAGCAGATCGAGGCCGAAGTGCGCCGCTCGCTGTTCCCCACCCTGTGGTGCTGTCACGCCGCGCTGCCCTACATGCTTGAGCGCGGCACTGGCGCCATCGTCAACGTCTCGTCCATCGCTACCCGCGGCGTCAACCGAGTGCCTTACGGCGCAGCCAAGGGCGGCGTCAATGCGCTCACCGCGTGCCTGGCCTTTGAAACCGCTGGCCGGGGCATCCGCGTCAACGCCACCGCGCCCGGCGGCACCGAAGCGCCACCCCGGCGTGTGCCGCGCAACAGCGCCGAGCAGAGCGAGCAGGAAAAACACTGGTACCAGCAGATCGTCGACCAAACCCTCGACAGCAGCCTGATGCACCGCTACGGCAGCATCGACGAGCAGGTAGGGGCGATTCTGTTCCTTGCCTCCGACGAAGCCTCGTACATCACCGGCGTGACCCTGCCGGTAGGGGGCGGCGACCTCGGCTGAGCAGCACCCTCAAGGCAAAAGTTTTTCTCCACAACAAAAACAAGAGCGACAGATGCCATGCGAACCCTTGACGTACACTCGATCATCGATAATGCGCGCTTTACCCCGTTCCACTGGATGGTCATGGCCTGGTGCGGCCTGCTGCTGATCTTCGACGGCTATGACCTGTTCATCTACGGCGTGGTACTGCCGGTCATCATGAAAGAGTGGGGCCTGACCCCGTTGCAAGCCGGTGCACTGGGCAGCTATGCGCTGTTCGGCATGATGTTCGGGGCCCTGGTGTTTGGCAGCCTGGCCGACCGCATCGGGCGCAAGAAGGGCATTGCCATCTGTTTCGCCTTGTTCTCGGGGGCGACCATCCTCAATGGTTTTGCCAGCAGCCCGAGCGAGTTTGGCATCTACCGCTTCATTGCCGGCCTGGGCTGTGGCGGCCTGATGCCCAATGCCGTGGCACTGATGAATGAATATGCACCCAAGCGCCTGCGCAGTACGCTGGTGGCGATCATGTTCAGTGGCTACTCGCTGGGCGGCATGTTGTCGGCGGGCGTCGGCATCTTCATGCTGCCGCGTTTTGGCTGGGAGTCGATGTTCTTCGCCGCCGCCGTGCCGTTGCTGCTGTTGCCGGTGATCCTCTACTACCTGCCGGAATCCATCGGCTTTTTGGTGCGCCAGGGCCGTAGCGAAGAAGCACGCAAGCTGCTCAAGCGGCTGGACCCAGGTTGCGACGTGCAGGCCGATGACGTGCTGCAGGCAGCGGACCGCAAAGGCAGCGGGGCATCGGTGCTGGAACTGTTCCGCAATGGCCTGGCCATTCGCACCCTGGCGTTGTGGCTGGCGTTCTTCTGCTGCCTGTTGATGGTCTACGCGCTCAGTTCCTGGCTGCCGAAGCTGATGGCCAACGCCGGCTACAGCCTGGGTTCGAGCCTGTCGTTCCTGCTGGCGCTGAACTTTGGCGGCATGGCCGGGGCGATTCTCGGCGGCTGGCTGGGCGACCGCTACAACCTGGTCAAGGTCAAGGTGGCGTTCTTCATCGCCGCAGCGCTGTCGATCAGCCTGCTGGGCGTCAACAGCCCGATGCCGGTGCTGTACCTGCTGATCTTCATTGCCGGCGCCACCACCATTGGTACGCAGATCCTGCTGTATGCCGGCGCCGCGCAAATGTACGGCCTGTCGGTGCGCTCCACCGGCCTGGGCTGGGCCTCAGGCATCGGCCGCAACGGCGCCATCGTCGGCCCGCTGCTGGGCGGCGCACTGATGGGCATCAACCTGCCGTTGCAACTCAATTTCATCGCCTTCGCCATCCCTGGCGCAATTGCCGCGCTGGCCATGGCCGTGCACCTGGCCAGTGGCCGGCGCCACGCCCAGGCCGTTGCGGCGCAGGCGTAACCGAAAAGAACAAGATGAGGTAAGCCAGCATGACCATGAAAATTTCCCACACTGCCGAGGTACAGCAGTTTTTCGAAGAGGCCGCAGGCTTCGGCAACGATGAAGGCAGCCCGCGCCTGAAGCGCATTGTGCAGCGCGTGCTGCAGGACACCGCGCGGCTGATCGAAGACCTGGAAGTCAGCGAGGACGAGTTCTGGTATGCCGTCGACTACCTCAACCGCCTGGGTGGTCGCGGTGAAGCCGGGCTGCTGGTGGCTGGCCTGGGCATCGAGCACTTCCTCGACCTGCTGCAGGATGCCAAGGACCAGCAGGCAGGCCTGGTAGGCGGCACCCCGCGCACCATCGAGGGGCCCCTGTACGTGGCCGGTGCGCCCATCGCCGAAGGTGAAGGGCGCATGGACGACGGCAGCGAGGAGGGCGTGGCCACCGTCATGTACCTGGAAGGCCAGGTGCTCGACCCGCAAGGGCAACCATTACCGGGTGCCACGGTCGACTTGTGGCATGCCAACACCCGCGGCACCTATTCGTTCTTCGACCAGAGCCAGTCCGAGTACAACCTGCGCCGGCGCATCGTCACCGATGCCGAAGGGCGCTATCGCGCGCGCTCCATCGTGCCGTCCGGTTACGGCTGCGACCCGCAGGGGCCAACCCAGGAATGTCTGGACCTGCTGGGCCGCCATGGCCAGCGCCCGGCGCACGTGCACTTCTTCATCTCGGCGCCAGGGCATCGGCACCTGACCACACAGATCAACCTGTCGGGGGACAAGTACCTGTGGGATGACTTTGCCTATGCCACACGGGATGGGCTGGTGGGGGAGGTGGTGTTTGTCGAAGGCCAGGCGGGGCGGCATGCCGAGTTGAAGTTCGACTTCCAGTTGCAGCTGGCCCACGGCAGTGCGGATGAGCAGCGCAGTGGCCGGCCGCGGGCTTTGCAGGAGGCCTGATCCACCGCGTTGGCTTCTTCGCGGGTAAACCCGCTCCTACAGGTACGGCGCAAATGCTGAAACCTGTGCAATTCCTGTGGGAGCGGGTTTACCCGCGAAGGAGCCAACACAAAACAAGAGCCAGCCACCAAGGCCGGCCGATGCCTTGCGAGAAGCTGAATGAAAACCCTGATCAAGGACAGTTCACTGTCCGCCATCGTTGCCGGCTGCATCGCCACGATGATCTCCTACGCTGGCCCGTTGGTGATCATCTTCCACGCCGCCGAGGCCGCCGGCCTGTCTCACCAGCAACTGTCTTCCTGGGTCTGGGCAGTGTCCATGGGCAGCGCCGTGCTCGGTGCGCTGCTCAGTCTGCGTTACCGGGTACCGGTGGTGATCGCCTGGTCTATCCCGGGTTCGGCACTGCTGGTCACCGCCTTGCCGCAACTGGGCCTGGAGCAGGCAGTGGGTGCCTACCTGGTGGCCAACCTGGTCCTGCTGCTGATCGGCATCAGTGGGGCCTTCGACCGCATCATCGCGCGCCTGCCGGGTTCCATCGCCGCGGGCATGCAGGCCGGCATCCTGTTCAGCTTCGGTATCGAAGTGTTCCGCGCCTTGCCGGTGCAGCCGCTGCTGGTGCTGGCAATGTTCGTCACCTACGTGCTGATGCGCCGGGTACAGCCGCGCTATGCGGTGGCCGCTGTGCTGTGCGTGGGCACCCTGGTGACGGTGGCCAGCGGTGCGTTTCGCAGCGAGGCGCTGGTGCTGGAGCTGGCTTCGCCACAGTGGGTCGCCCCGCAGTTCAGCCTGGCGGCGGTGTTCAGCCTGGCACTGCCAATGGTGCTGGTGGCCCTGACCGGGCAGTTCATGCCTGGCATGGCGGTGCTGCGCAATGCCGGCTATGCCACGCCGGCCAGCCCGCTGATCAGCGCCAGCGCCCTGGCCGGCGCACTGTTGGCGCCGTTCGGGTGCCACGGGCTGAACCTGGCTGCGGTCACTGCCAGCCTGTGCACCGGCCACGAAGCCCATGAAAACCCGCGTCGGCGCTATGTGGCAGCGGTCGCGGGCAGCGCGTTGTACCTGCTGCTGGGCATTGCCGGGGCCACGCTGATGTCGCTGTTCGCGGCCTTTCCCGCCGCCCTGATCGCCGCCCTGGCTGGCCTGGCCCTGTACGGCGCCATCAGCGAAGCCCTGGCCCGCAGCCTGGCAGAACCGGCCGAGCGCGATGCCGGGCTGTTCACCTTCCTGGTCACCGCTTCGGGGGTGGCCTTCCTTGGCCTGTCAGCAGCGTTCTGGGGCTTGCTGTTCGGCCTGCTGGCCCATGCGTTGCTGAGGCTGCGCCAACCAGGTGCACGGGAGGTGCTGCGCCGTACCCCATGAACTGCCGTGTTCCCAACGCTTTACCCATAAAAACAAGATCAAGAGAGCTTCGGAATGAACCACACCCCTTGTGTCGCCCTGGGCCTGACTTTGCTCAGCCAACCATTGCTGGCTGCCGAAGGCGGTTTCTTCGAGGATTCGAAGGCCACCCTGAGTGCCCGTAACTACTACTTCAGCCGCGATTTTTCCGACATCGTCGGGGCCAACAAACAATCCAGAGCCGAGGAGTGGGCCCAGGGTTTCATCCTCGACTACAAGTCGGGCTACACACCCGGTACGGTCGGCTTTGGCGTAGATGCCCTGGGCCTGTTGGGCATCAAGCTCGACAGCAGCCCCGACCGCACCAACACCGGCTTGCTGCCGGTGCACAGCGACGGCCGTGCCGCCGACGAGTACAGCCGCCTGGCGCCCACCTTCAAGGCGCGCTTGTCGAAGACCGAGTTGCGCGTCGGCGAGCTGCAACCGAACCTGCCGGTGCTGACCTTCAGCGACATCCGCCTGCTGCCACCGACCTATCAAGGTGCGAGCGTGAGTTCGTCGGAGATCGACGGGCTGACCGTCCAGGCCGGCCACTTGAAAAGCACGCACCTGCGCAACGAAGGTGGTGACGGCAAGATGAACGCCATGCTCGGCCATGTGCCGATGCGCCAGGCCGAGAGCGATGCCTTCAACTACGTAGGTGGGGACTACGCATTCAATGCCAACCAGAGCAGTGTCAGCCTGTGGTATGGGCAGCTGGAAGATATCTACCAACAGGGCTTTGTCGGCCTAAAGCACAGCAAGCCCGTGGGCGACTGGGTGCTCAGCGCCAACCTGGGTTATTTCACGGCACGTGAAGACGGCGACGCGTTGCTCGGCAACATCGACAACCAGGCGTTCTTCTCGATGTTCACTGCCCGGCATGGCGGGCACAGTTTTCATGCCGGCTACCAGGGTATTTATGGCGACAGCCCGTTCCCACGGGTATTCGCCAACATCTCGCCGCTGGGTAACGAGGTGCCGACCTATGAATTTGCCTACACCGACGAGCGCTCGTACCAAGTGCGTTACGACTACAACTTCGCCGCCATGGGCGTACCGGGGCTGACAGCGACCGTGCGCTACATCACCGGTAACAATGTCGATACCGGGCTGGGCTATGAAGGGCGCGATCGCGAGCGTGACCTGGACATTGGCTACGCGGTGCAGAGCGGGGTGCTGAAGGGGTTGGGGATTCGGGTGCGGAATGCCATGGCCCGGTCCAACTACCGCAGCGACATCGACGAGAACCGCCTGACGCTGGTGTACACCTGGCAGCTGTTCTAGGCCTGAATCGGCCCCTACAGGTAACACCGTGGGGCCGGCTTGCCGGCGGGCAAGGGCGGCGTATCAGAAGGTCTGCCCCAGCGAGAACTGGAAAATCTGGGTCTCTGCGTTGTCCGGCTTCTTCAACGGTGCCGCCAGGCTGAAGCTCAATGGCCCCATCGGGCTGTACCAGGTCACGCCAACCCCCAGCGACACGGCCATCTGCGCCAGGTCGACGCTGCCGCAGCCCTGGGTGGTCGACAGGTAGCAGGTGTCGGCATACACGTTGCCGGCATCGACGAACACCGAGCTGCGCAGCTGGCTCTGGTCCTTCACGAAGGGCAGCGGGAACAGGTACTCGGCGCCGCCGGTAATCAGGATATTGCCCCCCAGCACGTCGGTGTCGCGGTCGG
This sequence comes from Pseudomonas sp. TWI929, assembly GCF_039673335.1. NCBI lineage: Bacteria > Pseudomonadati > Pseudomonadota > Gammaproteobacteria > Pseudomonadales > Pseudomonadaceae > Pseudomonas > Pseudomonas sp. TWI929. The sequence continues at coordinate 748 of NZ_JBDJLK010000072.1, read as the reverse complement.
AATAGTAAGCCTGGCCCGCGCTGGAGTAGGTCCCGGTAGCCGGTGTGCTGCGCGGGCCAAGGGTACCGTCCTTGAACCCGCGCACCGAGCCCTGGCCACCGGCGGTGTAGCTTTCATAGAACGGTAAACCGTCGGTAGAGCCGTAGCCGTTACCGTAGCCCAGGTTGGTATGCAAGCGCAGCGTGGTGTTGTTGGTCACCGGCAAAAAGGCCTGGCCGTTGTAGTCCAGTTTGTAGAACGACAGGTCGCTACCGGGGGTGGTGGCCATCAGCGTCAGGCTTTGCGAGTGGCCGCGGGTGGCCAGCACGCCTTTGTTCAGCGTGGACTCGGACCAGCCGATCGACGCCTTGAGGTTGTTGAAACTCTTGCCCTCGCGGGCGATGAAGTCGTAGATCTCGTCGGCGCTGTAGGTGCCGGGCGAAATGTCATCGTGCTGCAGGGTCAGGCCGTAGGTCAGGCGCGAGGTTTCGCTGATCGGGTAGCCAAAGCTGACGCCGGCGCCGTAGCTGTTGATCGCGTAGTAGGAAACGCCGTCGTCGTAGTAGTCGCTGTAGTCGGTGCTGTTGTAGAACAGGTTGTAGCCCAGGCTCACACCGTCGGCGGTGAAGTAGGGGTCGACGAAACCGAAGTTGTACTTGGTCTGGTATTCCGAACGGGTCAGGCCGATGGACACCTTGTTACCGGTACCCAGGAAGTTGCTCTGGCTGATCGAACCACCGAGGATCAGGCCGGCGCTCTGGGCGAAACC
>NZ_JBDJLK010000071.1:0-28262 GCF_039673335.1 Pseudomonas sp. TWI929 | reverse complement strand
AACCCGCTCCCACAGATACACCAGTGATATCCCTGTGGGAGCGGGTTCACCCGCGAAGAGGCCGCCACAGGCATTACAATTCGTCGATCCCCAGGAATGCCCGCGCGGTCACATCCCCGGTAAACCGCGCCTGCACGCCCTGCTCGCTGCCATACAAACGCAACGCCAGGCAAAACGGCGCTTCACCCAACTCCACCCAGCGCCGCGTGCCCGCCGGCACCAGCAGCTGGTCGCCCTTCTCGCACAGCACCGAATACACCCAATCCCCCAAACGCAGCCCAACCTGGGCACGCCCGCTGATCACTGCAAACACCTCATCGGCGTCATGCACATGCTCATCGCGCACATCGACCTGCGCCGGGTCTTCACCGTCACGGTTGAGCAGCACAAAGGCCTTGCTGCCATGTGCTGTCATCAGCTGGTCCAGGTACTCATGGCAGGCGCCCAACACTTCGTCCTGGGCAGTACCAGGGCGCACCCTCAAACCATGCTCGGCATGCACAAAGCGCACGCCCTGCTCGGCCAGGGTGGCGGCGATGTCGTCGTGGTGGGTCAGCACCTTGTTCGGCAGCTCCGGGCTGGCGGGGTGGAAAACGCTGAGAATGCTCATCAGGGGCGGGTCCTGGTCGGTTGCGAACAAAGGGCAATGATAACGGCTGCGGCCAAGGCTGCGGCACTGGCCATACCAAAGGTGAAGGCGGGCCCCAGCAGCTTCCAGCTGTAGCCCGAATACAACGCACCCAGCGCACCGCCGGTGCCTGACAGCGCCGCATACAGCGCCTGGCCCTGGCCCTGCTGGCGGGCGCCGAAGCTGGCCTGGACAAAGGCGATGCTGGCAGCGTGGAAGCAGCCAAAGGTGGCCGCGTGCAGCAGCTGGGCGAAGATCAACACGGCCGGCTCCTGGGCCAGGTTGCCCAGCAGCAGCCAGCGTAACGTTGCCAGCAGAAAGCTGGCCAGCAATACGCGCTGCACGCTGAAGCGGGCGAACAGCCGGCTCATGACCATGAACATCAGTACTTCGGCCACCACCCCCAGTGCCCACAGCAGGCCGATGGCACCGCGGGCATACCCCAGGTGCTCAAGGTGCAACGTGAGGAAGGTGTAGTACGGCCCGTGGCTGAGCTGCATCAGCGCCACGCAGGCATAGAAGGCGATTACCCCGGGAGCACGCAACTGCTGCAAAAAGCCGCCTGCGCCACTGCGCTCGCCCTGCTCCACCGGCTGGGCATTGGGCACCCACAGGCTGGCGGCGACAATGCCGGCCATGATCGTTACCAGCGCTACGGGGTAGATGTCCAGGCTCAGCCATTCGAACAGCCGGCCCAGGCCGACCACGGTGAGGATGAAGCCGATCGAGCCCCACAGGCGCACCTGGCTGTAGCGCGCGGTTTGCCCGTGCAGGTGGGCCAGGGTAATGACCTCGAACTGCGGCAGCACCGCATGCCAGAAGAACGCGTGCAGGGCCATCACCAGCGCCAGCCAGGCGTAGCTTTTGCCGAAGAAGATCAGGGCGAAGGTGGCCAGCGTCGACAGCGCGCCCAGGCGCACGATCAGCAGCCGCTGGCCGGTGCGGTCGCCCAGCCAGCCCCACAGGTTGGGGGCGATGCAGCGCATCAGCATGGGGATGGCCACCAGCTCGCCGATGCGCGCCGGGGAGAAGCCCAGGTGGTCGAAGTACAGCGCCAGGAACGGGGCGGTGGAACCGAGCAGGGCGAAATAGAACAGGTAGAAGCTGGACAGGCGCCAGTAGGGGATGGGTTGCATGGGGTGGCCTTGTGGAAACCTGTACTGGCCTCTTCGCGGGCTCGCCCGCTCCCACAGGTTCATCATGGCTTTCAGAATCTGTGGGAGCGGGCGTGCCCGCGAAGAGGCCAGTACTGGGGAATCAGAGCTGGCCCAGCACCGGGGTAGTCACTTTCACATCGGCATTCTGTGCCCGGTGGCGCAGCAGGTGGTCCATCAGCGCAATGGCCATCATCGCCTCGGCAATCGGCGTAGCGCGGATGCCCACGCACGGGTCGTGGCGGCCCTTGGTGATGACATCCACCGGGTTGCCATCAATGTCGATCGAGCGGCCCGGGGTGGTGATACTGGAGGTTGGCTTCAGCGCCAGATGGGCAACGATCGGCTGGCCCGAGGAAATGCCGCCGAGGATGCCGCCCGCATTGTTGCTGAGGAAGCCTTCCGGGGTCAGCTCGTCACGGTGTTCGGTGCCGCGCTGGGCCACGCTGGCGAAGCCGGCGCCGATTTCCACACCCTTGACCGCGTTGATGCTCATCAGCGCGTGGGCAAGTTCCGCGTCCAGGCGGTCGAAGATCGGCTCACCCAGGCCAGGCATGACGCCTTCGGCGACCACGGTGATCTTGGCACCCACCGAATCCTGGTCACGGCGCAGCTGGTCCATGTAGGCCTCCAGCTCTGGCACCTTGTCCGGGTCAGGGCTGAAGAAGGCGTTCTGCTCCACCGACTCCCAGGTCTTGAACGGGATTTCGATCGGGCCCAGCTGGCTCATGTAGCCACGCACGGTGATGCCCTGGGTGGCCAGGTACTTCTTGGCGATGGCACCGGCGGCCACGCGCATGGCGGTTTCGCGGGCCGAGCTGCGGCCACCGCCGCGGTAGTCGCGGATGCCGTACTTGTGGTGGTAGGTGTAGTCGGCGTGGGCCGGGCGGAACAGGTCCTTGATGGCCGAGTAGTCCTTGGACTTCTGGTCGGTGTTGCGGATCAGCAGGCCGATCGAGCAGCCGGTGGTACGGCCTTCGAACACACCGGAAAGGATTTCCACCTCGTCGGCTTCCTGGCGCTGGGTGGTGTGCCGGCTGGTGCCGGGCTTGCGCCGGTCAAGGTCGTGCTGCAGGTCGGCGAGGGAAATTTCCAGGCCCGGTGGGCATCCATCGACAATGGCGACCAACGCCGGGCCATGGCTCTCGCCAGCGGTGGTGACAGTGAACAGCTTGCCGTAGGTATTGCCGGACATGGACGCTCCGCGAGATCAGCCTGAAATGGACGAAAGCGCCAGTATACAGATGGTTGGGTTAACTGTGCTGGCCTCTTCGCGGGTAAAACCGCGCCCACAGGTAATGCACAATGCCCAAGCCAGTGGCGCCCCTGTGGGAGCGGGTTTACCCGCGAAGAGGCCGAACCTGCCATGCGCCCTGGGCGAACCTTCCCGCAAACATTAGGTCAAACCCACATCTCCCCATGTAGTACCGCATGATGTCGCGCCTTGTCGCCTTCCTCTTCCTGCTGTGCACCGGCCTGGCCCAGGCCGCCGCCCCTACCGTGCTGCAACGCCCGATCGACCTGGATACTGGCCAGGGCGTGCTGCACGGCAGCCTGCTGCTGCCACAACAAGCCACCCCGCCACCGGTGGTGCTGATTATCGCCGGCTCCGGCCCCACCGACCGCAACGGCAACAACCCGGCCGCAGGAAGGGTCGACAACCTCAAGCGCCTGGCCCTGCTGCTGGCCAGCGAGCACATTGCCAGCGTGCGCTACGACAAGCGCGGGGTAGCCGCCAGCCTGCCGGCCACGCCCGACGAACGTGACCTCAGCGTGGAGCGCTACGTGGCCGATGTGGTCGCCTGGAGCCACAAGCTCAAGGCCGACCCGCGGTTTGGCCCACTGATTCTGGTCGGCCACAGCGAAGGCGCATTGATCGCCAGCTTGGCCGCCGAACAGGCCGGCGCCAGTGCGGTGATTACCCTGGCCGGCAGCGGCCGGCCGCTGGCCGACGTGCTGCGCGAGCAGTTGGCCAAGCGCTTGCCGCCAGCACAACTGGCCAGCAGCAGCGCCCTGCTCGACCGCCTGCAGGCTGGGCAGACCAGCCTGGAAGTACCGGCGCCGCTGCGCCAGGTGTTCCGCCCCAGCGTGCAGCCGTACCTGATTTCGCTGTTCCAGCAAAACCCGGCAGCCGCCTTTGCCCGCCTGCCCATGCCCGCGCTGATCGTGCAAGGGCGCAACGACGTGCAGGTGGACGTAGCCGACGCCGAGCGGCTGAAGGCAGCCAAGCCAGATGCGCAGCTGGTGCTGATCGACGGCATGAACCACATGCTGCGCATCAGCCCCAAGGCCATGAGCCAGCAGCGCGACAGCTACCTCAACCCCGACCTGCCGCTGGCGCGCGAGCTTGGTGAGCGAATTGTGACGTTTATCCAGCATTTGCCTTCGGCCTAACCCTCAGGTCTTGGCCAGGACGGCCGATAATTTCGGTATTAGCGGAGCTTTGGGGCCGCTGACGCGGCCCCCTGCCCCATGCCCGTACCCAAGGACAAACCCTGATGACCACCGCCCCCGCTGCCGTAGAGCCGGCCGAAGAGCCCGAGCAAAGCGCCGCCCTGCCCTGGGCCGAGCTGGCCGCCGAACACTTCCAGTTGCTGCGCCTGGCCGCCCTGCCCACCGACCGTAGCACCGGCGCGCGGCCGCTGCGCTTTGTGCAGTTCGGCTATGCCGAGCGCCACGACAAGGCCCATAGCCTGCTGCGCATGGAAATCCAGCTGCCCGGGCAGAAGGTGCACAAAGAGCAGAACCGCCTGGATATCCGCGTCGACCATGCCGAGCGCCTGGTACGCATTGGCAACGCGCACGGCCTGCAACTGGAGCCGGTTAACCGTGGTATCGGCCGCTTCATGCTGGCCCAGGCCGTGCAGTGGCTGCAACGCAAGTGGTCGCACTACCGGGTCGAGGGTATGACGCTGCCGAACAAGGATGCCCTGAACGAAGACTCGCGCCTGCGCCGGGAGCACTGCTTGCGCGGGGTGGGTATTGAAGTGGAGTACGAGGACAACCAGCACCTGAAGGGCCGTACCGTGGAAATGACGGTAGGCCAGCTCAAGGGAGCCTGGAATAGCGAGCGCCTGCAGCGGGTAGAAATTCTGGATGCCGCCAATCTGCTGCAACAGGCTGATCAGCAGCTGCTGGAAAAGGAAGGGCAACTGCGCGAGCGTGATGAGCGGGTGGCCAAGTACCAGCGCGAAGACAGCGGGTTGCGCTTTACCATCACCTGCCTGGTGGCGTTTGCGGTGTTCCAGGCGGGGCTGCTGATCTGGATAGCAACCCGCTAAGACCGCGCCGCCTGCTTCGCGGGTGAACCCGCTCCCACAGGGATATCACTGGACCCGAGGACAGTGGAGTACCTGTGGGAGCGGGTTTACCCGCGAAGAGGCCCTTAAGGTCAGACCCGGGCCTTGAACAGCTCCTGATGCTGGCGGCACTGCTCGGCCGTGAGCATGAACACCCCATGCCCGCCACGCTCGAATTCCAGCCAGGCAAAGTCCACCTCGGGGTACAGGGCCTCGACATGCACCTGGCTGTTACCCACTTCGACAATCAGCAAGCCCTTGTCGGTCAGGTGGTCCGCCGCCTCGGCCAGCATGCGCCGTACCAGGTCCAGGCCGTCATTGCCACAGGCCAGGCCCAGTTCGGGTTCGTGGTGGTACTCGGCCGGCATGTCGTCGAAGTCTTCGGCATCGACATACGGCGGGTTGGACAGGATCAGGTCGAAACGCTGCCCCGGCAAACCGCCAAAGCCGTCGCCCTGTACGGTGTACACGCGGGTGTCCAGGCCGTGGCGCTCGATGTTCTGGTTGGCCACTTCAAGGGCCTCGAACGACAGGTCGGCCAGCACCACCTCGGCCTCGGGGAACACGTCGGCGGCAACGATGCCGATGCAGCCCGAACCGGTGCACAGGTCCAGAATGCGTGCCGGCGCGCTGGCCAACCACGGCTCGAAGCGTTTTTCGATCAGCTCGCCAATGGGCGAACGCGGCACCAGCACGCGCTCGTCGACGATGAACGACATGCCGCAGAACCAGGCCTCGCCCAGCAGGTAGGCGGCCGGCACGCGCTCTTCGATACGGCGCTTGAGCAGGTGCTGCAGGCGTACCCGCTCGTCGTCCTCGAGCATGCAGTCCAGGTAGGCGTCGGCCACCTCCCATGGCAGGTGCACGGCGCCCAGCACCAGCAGGCGGGCCTCGTCCCAGGCGTTGTCGGCACCGTGGCCGAAGAACAGGTCGTGCTCGTGGAAGCGGCTGACCGCCCAGCGGATGTAGTCGCGCAGCGTGCGCAGACGGGATGTGATCACGGGGTACTCCTAATTCAGACCGGACAAAAGTCTAACAGCCCCACCCGCACATTTGTTCGTTTGCCTTACCCAATGGCTAGCCCCAGGCCAGTAACCATGCCGCTTGCGTTGTCAACCATTCCCATTGGCGCCAAGGCAGGGGACAATAGGTATACAAAAGCCCTATCCAAGGAGCCCTTGATGTCCGTTCCAACCACGATGTTCCGCCTCACTGGCCGCGACTACCCGCCGGCCAAGCTGAGCCACGCCAGCCTGATCATCATCGATGCGCAAAAGGAGTACCTCAGCGGGCCCCTGCAGCTGTCGGGCATGGACGAGGCCGTGGCCAACATCGCCAGGTTGCTCGACGCCGCGCGCAAGAGCGGCCGTCCGATCATCCATGTTCGCCACCTGGGCACCGTCGGTGGCCGCTTCGACCCACAGGGGCCGGCAGGCCAGTTCATTCCGGGGCTGGAGCCACTGGAAGGCGAAATCGTCATTGAAAAGCGCATGCCCAATGCGTTCAAGAACACCCAGCTGCACGAGACGCTGCAGGCGCTGGGCCACCTGGACCTGATCGTCTGTGGTTTCATGAGCCATTCCAGCGTCAGCACCACCGTACGCCGCGCCAAGGACTATGGTTACCGGTGCACCCTGGTGGAAGACGCTTCGGCGACCCGCGACCTGGCATTCAAGGATGGGGTGATCCCGGCCGCGCAGATTCACCAGTGTGAAATGGCCGTTATGGCCGACAACTTCGCCTGCGTAGCACCCACTACCAGCCTGATCTGAGCGGCTGAGTACAACCGCCCGGCAGCCGGGCGGAACCCGACGGGTGGCAGCAGGTCGAATTCCGGATATCCCCACAGGAGAGCGGAATGAAGCTTAAAGGCAGTTTCGACGCCAAGCGCCTGCGCCCGCGCCAACAGCGTAACTGGGGCGCCCGCCTGGCGGCCGGCCTGTCGGCCCTGCTGGCAACCCTGGGCGTGCTGCTGGCCATGGCCGGCATCGCCGGCCTGCTGGGCAACTACCCTGCCCTGCAAGAACTCAACGCCAACAAACCGCTGTCCAGCATCCTCACCGGCGCTGGCTTGCTGCTGCTGTGGCTGGGTGTGCGCTTCTGGCGGCGCAGCCGTATTCGCCTGCGCCGGGGGCGGGAACTGAGCCTGTCGCCGCACCTGATGAAAAAGCATGACTGAAGCCTACGCGGTCCATGTGGGAGCGGCCTTGTGTCGCGATCGGGGGGCGAAGCCCCCCCAACTTTTCAGGTTCGCCGCAAAAATTGCCGGGACCGCTTTGCGGTCCTTTCGCGACACAAGGCCGCTCCCACAAGGGGCCAATCAGGCCTGACATGGCTGCACGCCGCCCCACAGTCGCGTAAACTACGCCGCCCACGTGGAGGCATCATGCAAGACGACGATTTTTCCCTGTTCAAGGCCGAAGTGCGCGGTGTAAAACCGATCCGCCACGACCGCGCCGAAGTCGGCAAGCCCAAGGCCGACCGCCAGCAGCTGGCCGGCCTGCGCCAGGCGGCGACCGTGCGCAGTGACAAAGCACTGGTAATCGACGGCATGTCCGACCAGTTCGTCATCGACGTTGGCGCCGAAGACGAGCTGATGTGGCGCCGTGACGGCGTGCAGGAAGGCCAGCTGCGCAAGCTGAAGCTGGGGCAGATCCCGTTCGAAGGCAGCCTCGACCTGCACGGCATGACCGTGGAAAAGGCCCGCGAAACGCTGTGGGACTTCATTGCCGAAGCCACCAAGCTGGAAGTGCGCTGCGTACGGGTTACCCACGGCAAGGCCGCGCGCCTTGACGGCAAGCGCCCGATGATCAAGAGCCACGTCAACACCTGGCTGCGCCAGCACCCGCAGGTGCTGGGTTTTGCCTCGTGCAGCGCCCGCCATGGCGGCACTGGCGCGGTGTATGTGATGCTCAAGCGAACCATGCTCGAAGGCCGCGACGAGTAACGCCGCGCTTGCAGCGCCGCCCTCACCGCCGTACCCTTCGTTTTTGCGATTTTTTCCCACAGGTAGATCCATGTCCCTGGAACAGAACTACACCGAGATCCTCAGCGAGATTGGCGAGGACGTCTCCCGTGAGGGCCTGCTCGACACGCCCAAGCGGGCTGCAAAGGCGATGAAATACCTTTGCCGCGGTTATGAGCAAACACTGGAAGAAGTCACCAACAACGCTTTGTTCAGCTCTGACAACAGCGAAATGGTGCTGGTCCGGGACATCGAGCTGTATTCGATGTGCGAACACCACATGCTGCCGTTCATCGGCAAGGCGCACGTTGCCTACCTGCCCAAGGGCAAGGTGCTGGGCCTGTCGAAGGTGGCGCGCATCGTCGACATGTACGCCCGCCGCCTGCAGATCCAGGAAAACCTCAGCCGCCAGATCGCCGAAGCCGTGCAGCAGGTTACCGGGGCCGCCGGCGTGGCAGTTGTGGTCGAAGCCAAGCACATGTGCATGATGATGCGCGGTGTCGAGAAGCAGAATTCGACCATGATCACTTCGGTGATGCTGGGTGAGTTCCGCGAAAACGCCGCCACCCGCAGCGAGTTCCTCAGCCTGATCAAGTGATTGGCTGCTGACCCCAAGCCGACCCTGCCGGGTCGGCTTTTTCATTTCAGGAGTTGCCCATGATCGTCAAAGCCCTGCGGGTTGGCCTCGGCCAGCTCATCGTGTTCGGCGACTGGATCAGCCGCCCGGCCAAGCGCAAGCGCGACGCCGCCGCCCAGGCCCGCGTCGAGCAAGCGGCCAAGGGCCTGGCGCTGTACCAGTTCCATGCCTGCCCGTTCTGCGTCAAGACCCGCCGCACCCTGCACCGCCTGAACGTGCCGGTGGCGCTGCGCGATGCCAAGAACGACCCGATGCACCGCCAGGCCCTGCAGGAAGGCGGCGGCCGAGTGAAAGTGCCGTGCCTGCGCATTGAAGAAGCGGGCAAGGTGACCTGGATGTATGAGTCCAAGGCCATCATTGCTTACCTGGATGAGCGGTTTGCTTCGGCCTGACAGTTTGTAGCCATCCTGTTCTGGCCCTTTCGCGGGTGAACCCGCTCCCACAGGTACCCCACAGTATTCAGCCCTGTGGTAATCCTGTGGGAGCGGGTTTACCCGCGAAGAGGCCGGTACAGGCAAAAAACTATCCCACCATCGGCACATGCCGCGGGTGGCTGCTGACCCGCTCCAGCCAGGCCCTCACCGCCGGGTAATCGGCCAGGTCGAACCCGCCCTGCTGCGCCACATGGGTGTAGGCATACAACGCCACATCGGCGATCGAGTACTGCTCACCGACCAGGTACGGGGTCATCTGCAACTGCCGCTCCATCACCTTCAGCGCCTTGTAGCCGCCCTTGTGCAGCTTGCGGTACTCCTCCACGCGCTCGTCCGGCAAGCCCAGGTAGAACTGGATGAAGCGCGCCACGGCAATGTATGGCTCATGGCTGTACTGCTCGAAGAACTGCCACTGCAACACCTGGGTGCGCAAGCGCGGCTCGCTGGGCAGGAACTCGCTGCCGTCGGCCAGGAAGTTGAGAATGGCATTGGACTCCCACAGGTAGCTGCCGTCTTGCAGCTCCAGCACCGGCACCTTGCCATTGGGGTTCATCGCCAGGAACTCGGGCGTTTCGGTCTCGCCCTTGAGGATGTCCACCGGGTGCCATTCATACGGCCGGCCCAGCAGGCTCAGCATCAGCTTGACCTTGTAGCAGTTGCCCGACTGGTAGTCGCCATAGACCTTGTACATCGCCTTCCACTCCCAAGCAGTTCTGCATTTGCGCCCAATAGTTGGCGACTGTACGGCTAAAAGCAATGGCCGCTGTATGGCAAGGATCAACCTTGCTCGCTGTAGTCTGAAAAAACTGCTTACACCTTTACAAGGATTTTGTTCATGACCGATGCCACTTCCGCACGCCTGCGGCCCCTGGCAGACAGCTCCCCGTCGGCGGTGGTCGCCGGCTTCATTGCCATGCTCACCGGCTATACCAGCTCGCTGGTGCTGATGTTCCAGGCCGGCCAGGCAGCCGGGCTGACCAGCGCGCAGATTTCGTCATGGATCTGGGCCCTGTCGATCGGCATGGCGGTGTGCAGCATAGGCCTGTCGCTGCGCTACCGCACACCGATCACCATCGCCTGGTCCACCCCAGGCGCCGCCCTGCTGATCACCAGCCTGGGCGGGGTGAGCTATGGCGAGGCAATAGGCGCCTACATCACCTGCGCCGTGCTGGTGCTTGTCTGCGGCCTGACCGGCAGCTTCGAACGCCTGGTCAAGCGCATCCCGGCTTCGCTGGCCTCGGCGCTGCTGGCGGGCATCCTGTTCAAGATCGGCAGCGAAATCTTCGTCGCCGCGCAGCACCGCACCGTGCTGGTACTGGGCATGTTCTTCAGTTACCTGTTGGTAAAGCGCCTGTCGCCGCGTTATTGCGTGCTTGCCGCGCTGCTGGTGGGCACGGCGTTGTCTGGCGCCCTGGGCCTGCTGGACTTCAGCGGCTTCCACCTGGAAGTGGCCAAGCCGGTATGGACCACGCCGAGCTTTTCGCTGGCGGCCACCATCAGCATTGGCATACCGCTGTTCGTGGTGGCCATGACCTCGCAGAACATGCCCGGCGTGGCCGTGCTGCGTGCCGACGGCTACCAGGTGCCGGCCTCGCCGTTGATTTCGGCCACCGGCTTTGCCTCGCTGCTACTGGCGCCGTTCGGCTCGCACGGGGTCAACCTGGCGGCGATCAGCGCGGCGATCTGCACCGGGCCGCATGCCCATGAAGACCCGAGCAAACGCTACACCGCAGCGGTGTGGTGCGGGATTTTCTACGGCATTGCCGGGGTGTTCGGCGCAACCTTGGCGGCGCTGTTTGCGGCGTTGCCGAAAGAGCTGGTGCTGTCGATTGCGGCCCTGGCGCTGTTTGGCTCGATCATGAACGGGCTGACCGTGGCCATGAGCGAAGCGCGCGAGCGTGAGGCGGCGGTGATTACCTTCATGGTCACCGCTTCGGGGCTGACCTTGTTCTCGATTGGCTCGGCGTTCTGGGGGATTGTGGCGGGGGTGTTGGCCTTGTTGATCCTCAACCCGCGCAGGGCCTGAGGCCTACGCGATCCCTGTGGGAGCGGCCTTGCGTCGCGAAAGGGCCGCAAAGCGGCCCCGGCAATGTTTGTTGCGAAGCTGAAATCCCGGGGGCGCTGCGCGCCCCTTTCGCGACACAAGGCCGCTCCCACACAGGCCGCATTTACAGCGTTGGCTGATTTACAACCTGAAATGCCCCACCATGCCCTTCAGGTCAGTCCCTAGCTGCGCCAGCTCGACACTCGACCGGGCATTGTCCTGCATCGCCAACGCCGCCTGATCGGCACTGCCACGGATCTGCGTGACACTGCGGCTGATCTCTTCCGCCACCGAGCTTTGCTGCTCTGCCGCTGCGGCAATCTGCTGGTTCATCTGCTGAATCAATGACACCGCCGCCGCAATGCTGCCTAGCGCACTTTCCGTCTGCAGCGCATCGGCCACCGCCAGGCGCACCAGCTCGGTACTGCCGCGAATCTGCGCCACCGACTGCTGGGCGTTGCCGCGCAAACTGGCCACCAGGGCCTCGATCTGCTCGGTAGACTGCCGGGTACGCCGGGCCAGCGCGCGCACTTCATCGGCCACCACGGCAAAACCACGCCCCTGCTCGCCAGCCCGGGCCGCTTCGATAGCGGCATTCAGCGCCAGCAGGTTGGTTTGCTCGGCCACGCTCTTGATCACTTCCAGCACATCGCCAATGGTGTGAATCTCGGCACTGAGGTTGTCGATGCCGGCGCTGGCGGTTTCCGCCGCCGCTGCCAGCTGCTCGATGCGCTGCATGCTCTGGCGCACCACCTGTTGCCCCGAGTCGACCTTGGCGTCCGCAGCCTGGGCCGCCTGCGCCGCTTCTTCGGCATTGCGCGCCACATCGTGCACGGTGGCGGTCATCTGCTGCATGGCGGTGGCCACCTGCTCGGTCTCTTCCTTCTGGCTGCCCACCTCGCGGTTGGTTTGCTCGGTCACCGCCGACAACGCCTGCGCATTGCCAGCCAATTGCTCGATGCCCTGCTGCAAACCGCTGACAATGCCCGACAGCCCCACCGCCATCTGCTGCATGGCCTGCATCAGCTGCCCCACCTCGTCACGGCGTGGTGCCTGGGCATCAAAGCCCAGCTCACCTGCGGCAATGCGCTGGGCGCGGGCAATCACGTGCTTGAGCGGGCCAACCACGGCGCGGGTGATCAGCCAGGCGGCCAGCACGCCCACCAGCAGCGCCAGGCCGGTGGCCAAGGCAATGGCCACGGCATTGCGTTGCAGCTCGGCCTGCAGGGCCTGCTCCTGCCCCAGGTAGGCCTGGTCAACCCGGCCAGTCACCTGCTCGGCGCTGGCTTGCAATTGCGCTTTCAGCCCCTGCTCGCGGGCCAGCTGGTCGGTGTATTCGTTGAGTTTTTCCGAGAAGCTGCCAATGTGCCCCGCCACTTCGCCCAGCACGCTCTGGTAGCCAGCATCGCTGACTGCGCCCTGCAGCTGGCCGACCAGGCTGGCGGCCTCGATTGTTTGAGCGATGCGCTCCTGGCCTGCGCCTGCTTCGCCCTTGCGGCTTTTTTCCAGGCGGACCCGCGCTTCGTCCATGGCCTGCAGCATCAGCCGCGACACCTGTGCCACCTGCGCGGCTTGTTCTAGAAACTCGCCACCTTGCTGGCCTTGCGACTGCTTGAGGGTGTACACGCCGTCATCGGCCAGGCCAGCCTGCAGCACGTCGAGGTTGTTGGCCACGCTGGACACCGACCAGCTGGCCATGTCCAGCGCCAGCTCCTTGGCCTGCACCGCTTCGACAAAGGCCTCGAATGCCTGGCCGTAGGCTGCCAGGTCGGTTTCGGCCGCCGCCAGCGCCGGCAAGCCGCGGGCGCGTTCGGCCAAGCCCTGCAGCCCAGTGCGCAAAGCCTCGGCCTGCTGCATGTCGGAGCGCAGGGCAAACGCCTGCTCGTGCTGGCGCAAGCGCAGCAGGTCGGTGTTGAACTGGGCCAGCTGGCGCAAGCCGTCGAAACGCTGGCCAACGCTGTGCAGCGCGGCAATGCCGATGGCCGCTACCGCCAGGGTCAGCAGCAACACCAGGGCAAAGCCCAGGCCGAGTTTGCGGGCCATGCCCAGGTTGGCCAGCACACCGTGCTTGCTCGCGCCCATCGCCGACTCCCCTTCTGTTAGCGAGGTTATCCCGAAGGCCAAGGGTGGCAACGTTGCCAGCCGATGAACAAGGGCCTGGCGCCACAATAGTGTCAAATAGCTATGAAGGTGTCGCTATCAGCTTGGCAGAGGTCGCCCTGCGTGCTGGAGGAAGGCCTGGGCGCGGGAATCCTGCCCGTAAGCGACATTGATGCGCAGCCAGGGGCTGGCCGCACCCTGGCAGTCGAAGGCGCTGCCGGGGGTGAGCAACACCTCGTGCGCCAAGGCCAAGCGCTCCAGACTGGCGAAATCCCGGCCCGGCACGCGCGCCCAAACGAACATGCCGCCGTAGGGCTCGCAGAACACCTGCCAGCCCGCCTGCTCCAGCTGGCCAAGCAACTTGGCCATGTGCTGCCCCAGGCGCACCCGCAGGCGTTGCACGCTTTTGCGGTAGCTGCCGTTGGCGAGCATTTGCCCTACCACCTGCTCGGCAAAGCGCGAGGTGCCGATGCCACTGACCATCTTCAGCTCGGCCAGGCTCGCCAGCAGCGCGGGGTCGGCGACCAGGTAGCCAACTCGCAGCGAGCTGCTGAGGGTTTTCGAGAAGCTGGCCATGTAGATCACCCGCTGCTCGCTGTCGAGGGTGGCCAGGCGGGTGGCCGGGCCCTCCTGGAAGTCGGCGTAGATATCGTCCTCGATGATGCGCAGGTCATGCTCGCGGGCCAGCTCCAGCAGGCGGTAGGCCACCTTGGGCATCAGGCTGGTACCGGTGGGGTTTTGGTACAGGCTGTTGATGAACAGGCAGCGCGGGTTGTGCGTGGCCAGCAAGGCTTCGAGGGCGGGCAGGTCCGGGCCGTCGGCGGTGCGCGGTACCGGCAGCATGTGCACCTGATGCTGGCGTAGCAGGTTGAACAGGTTGTAGTAGCCGGGGTTTTCCACCAGCACCGTGTCGCCCGGGCGCAGCAGGGTGCGCACCAGCAGGTCGAGGCCGTGACTGGCACCGTGGGTGGTGAGGATGCGCTCGGGGCCGGCGGCTATGCCCAGCTGCGCCAGGCGCTTGTGCAACTGCTGACGCAGGCTGGCCAGGCCAAGCGGGGGGCAGTAGTCGAACAGGTCCTGCGGGTTGCCGCGGCTGACCTGGCGCACCGCCTGGGCCAGCTCGGTGGCTGCGCGCCAGCTGCTGGGCAGCCAGCCGCAACCCAGCTTGAGCAGCTCGTCATGGCCCTCGCGGAACTGCCGCCAGCTGCCGTCACCAGCCTCACCCCACGGTTGCCCGTCCTCCTGCGCAAGCCCGAGCTTGCGCTCAGCGACGAAAAAGCCGGTGCCGTGGCGCGCCTCCAGCCAGCCGCTGGCGACCAGCCGGTCGTAAGCCTCGATCACACAGGACGCACTGACCGCCTGGCTGCGGGCCAGTGCGCGGATTGACGGCAAGCGTGCGCCGGGGCGCAGGCGTTGCTGAGTGATCCAGGTTTGCAGGTGCTCGGTGAGTTGCTGCACCAATGGGGTGCTGCTGGTGCGGTCGAGGGGGAAGTGCATGAGGGTAAGTGTTCGCTGATTTTTAGCGAACAGTTAAGCATAAATGGGCTTAGGGTGTATCTGGCGAGGGCAATGGGCTGGCATCACTATTTGACCGACTGACGCGGCCCCTGTGGGAGCGGCCTTGCGTCGCGATGGGCTGCACAGCAGCCCCAAGATATCAGCCCAAGCACAAATTGCCGGGGCTGCTGCGCAGCCCATCGCGACGCAAGGCCGCTCCCACAAGATCCGCGTGAAGCCTGGAAATCTACACCTGCAGACAAGGACCTACCTCATGCCCTCCGCCCCGGCCCGCTTGGCCTTCGCCCTCTGCCTGATCACCCTGGCCGTGAACCTGCAGGCGCCGTTGTACATCACCTACGCCGACCTTTCCGGCCAAGGCGCCGCCGCCACTGCGGTGGCCTTCTCCGGCTATGTGCTGGGCGTGCTGCCGGTGCTGCTGGCCTTGGGCGGCCTGGCCGACCGAGTCGGGCGCCGGCCACTGATTGTGGCGGCACTGGCGCTGTCGATGGTCGCCACCGTGCTGATGCTGCTGGCCCCCAACCTGCAAACCCTAGGCCTGGCGCGGCTGTTTCTCGGCCTGGGCACCGGCCTGGCCTCAGCCACAGCCACTGCATACATGGGCGAGCTGATGGGCGGCGAGCACACCACCCGGGCCGCCAACTGGGTCACCGCCAGCACTTCGCTGGGCTTTGGCCTGGGCGCAGCGCTGACCAGCCTGTTCCTGCTGCGCGGCCCCAGCCTCACCCCAGGCAGCTTCCACCTGCAACTGCTGCTGGCGGCGCTGGCCATGGTGCTGGCATGGCGCCTGCCCGACCCACGCCCGGCACAGCGCAACCCTATGCTGCGCCTGCCCTGCTACCCGCGCGGCAGCGTGGCCTATGGGCTGGCTATTTTGCTGGCTTGGGCCTGCGTGGGGCTGGTGATTGCCCTGCTGCCGGGCATCCTGCGCCAGCATGGGCTTAGTGCCTGGTCGGGGTTCTCGACCTTCTGCGTGATCAGCTGCGGGCTGTTGTTCCAGCCAATGGCACGCCGCCTGAGCAGCCGCACGGCCACGTTGCTGGGGCTGGCGATATTGCCGTGCAGCTATGCCGTGCTGGCCTGGGGTGCGGACAGCGGGCAACTGGGTGCGGTGTTGCTGGGTGCGGTGGCGGCCAGCAGTGCGTGCTACGGGTTTATCTACCTGGGCGGGCTGGCGGCGGTAAACCAGCTGGCCGGCAGCGAGAAGACCCGGGCCAGTGCCGGGTTCTTTTTACTGGCGTACCTGGGGTTCAGCTTGCCGGTGATCTTTACCGGGCTGTTGAGCGACCGGTTGGGGTCACGGCTGGCCCTGCTGGTGTTTGGTGGGGTGTTGGTGGTGGGCTGTATGGGGGTTGGGCTGGCCTTGTGGTGGTCTGCAAGGGCCTCTTCGCGGGTGAACCCGCTCCCACAGGTACCCCGCTGCCCTCAGGGCCGGTGATATACCTGTGGGAGCGGGTTTACCCGCGAAGCAGGCGACGCGGTTTCGGCTCAGATCGCCGTAGCCCCACCATCCACCGCCAGGCAATGCCCGGTGGTAAACGCCGCGCCGTCGCTGCACAGGTACAGCACGGCGCTGGCAATTTCCTCGACCTTGCCAATGCGCCCCACCGGGTGCATGGCGGCGGCGAACTCGGCCTTGCGCGGGTCGGCCTCATAGGCGCGGCGGAACATGTCGGTGTCGATCACCGCCGGGCACACGGCATTCACCCGGATGCCCTTCTTGGCATATTCGATGGCCGCCGATTTGGTCAGGCCGATCACCGCATGCTTGCTGGCGCTGTAGATACTCATCTTCGGCGCCGCGCCCAAACCCGCCACCGAGGCGGTATTGACGATTGCCCCACCGCCTTGGGCCAGCAGCAACGGCAGCTGGTACTTCATGCACAACCACACACCCTTGACGTTGACGCCCATGATGGCATCGAACTCTGCCTCGCTGCCCTCGGCCAGGCGCCCCTGCTCTATCTCGATGCCAGCGTTGTTGTAGGCGTAGTCCAGCCGGCCATACGCGGCGATCAGGCGCTCGTGCAGCTGGCGTACCTCAGCGTCGCGGGTTACGTCGCAGGCAATGAACAGCGCCTGGCCGCCAGCCGCCTGGATCAACGCCACGGTGGCCTCACCGCCAACCGGGTCGAGGTCGGCCACCACCACCTTCAGGCCCTGCTGGGCGAAGGCCAGGGCGGTTGCCCGGCCGATGCCGGCGGCGCCACCGGTGACCAGGGCTACCTGGCCGGAAAAGGTCATGCTCATCGCGTGCTCCTGTGACGGTTTGTGGGGTTCAGAGCATAGTCAGCCACCACCCGGCCGGGCAGCATCATCACACCAACGGTTGGGCTACCATGCTTGTCAGTGATGTTAAGGACCTGCCTACATCAACAGGGTAGATTGAACGTCTAACCCCCTCCACTGCCCACAAGGACCCGCCATGACCCAGACCAACCGCCGCTTCCTGCTTGCCAAACGCCCGGTCGGCGCCGTGCGCCGTGACGACTTCAGCTTCGAAAGCGTGCCTGCCGAACAACCTGGCGAAGGCCAGGTGCTGGTACGCAACCTGTACCTGTCCCTGGACCCGGCCATGCGCGGCTGGATGAACGAAGGCAAGTCGTACATCCCGCCTGTGGCCCTGGGCCAGGTGATGCGCGCGCTGGGTGTGGGCGAAGTAGTCGCCTCCAACCACCCTGGCTTCAAAGCGGGCGACCATGTAAGCGGTGCCCTTGGCGTGCAGGACTACTTCACCGGCGAGCCCCAGGGCCTGCACAAGATCGACCCCAACCTGGCGCCCCTGCCCCGCTACCTGTCGGCGCTGGGCATGACCGGCATGACCGCCTACTTCGCCCTGCTGGACGTTGGCCAGCCCAAGGCCGGCGACACCGTGGTGATTTCCGGCGCGGCCGGCGCGGTGGGCAGCATTGTCGGGCAAATTGCCAAGCTCAAGGGCTGCCGCGTGGTCGGCATTGCTGGCGGCGCCGAGAAGTGCCAGTACCTGAAGGACGAACTGGGCTTTGACGGGGTGATCGACTACAAGGCCGAAGACGTGCTGACTGGCCTGAAGCGCGAATGCCCCAAGGGGGTGGATGTGTACTTTGACAACGTTGGCGGCGACATCCTCGATGCCGTGCTGACCCGCATCAACTACAAGGCGCGCATCGTGATTTGCGGCGCGATCAGCCAGTACAACAACAAGGAAGCGGTGAAAGGCCCGGCCAACTACCTGTCGCTGCTGGTGAACCGTGCGCGCATGGAAGGCTTTGTGGTGATGGATTACAGCAAGGACTACGGCAAGGCTGCGCTGGAGATTGCCGGCTGGCTGGCCAGTGGGCAGGTGAAGAGCAAGGAGGATGTGGTGGAAGGCTTGGAGACCTTCCCTGAGACCTTGCTGAAGCTGTTTAGTGGGGAGAATTTTGGCAAGTTGGTGCTCAAAGTTTGAGATTGAAGTAGCCAATATAGGCCTCATCGCCGGCAGGCCAGCTTCCACAGGTACAGCGCCAACCTTAAGCCATGCGCGGTACCTATGGGAGCTGGCTTGCCGGCGATTGGGCCGCACCTACAAAGCGCGTCAGATTTTCCTGAACCTTGCACCCACCGCTTCAGCTTGAAGCAGCAAGCGAACTATCCTACACCGCGGTCAGAAGCAGCTGAATTGTCGGGGAAATCCCCCAGGGATAACTTCACCGGGTCGCCGTGTTGGTGACCGGGTGTGAGAACCCGCTATGCACTGCTGCCCTGACTGTTCTATGGCAGCCATTCGCGGGCAAGCTTCGGCTTGGCCGGCATCAGTGCACCGGTTTCTCACCCCGCGCAATGGCTGCCACCTTCGTCCGTGAGAAAGATTGAGGTGAATGCTCCCTGTCACGCACTGGAATTTCACCATGAAGAAGAACGATCTTTCCCCCGTCCTCACCGCAGGCCTCGAAACCTTCCTCGAAGCCGGCAACCCCACCATAGACCTGCTCCGCGTCCAACCCGGCGTCCCGGTTGATGATGCTTATGAGCACGTCTCGGTCCTGCTGGGCTATTGCAAGCACCTTGTACGCGAAGGCGACATGGAAGATGACCACAAGATGCTGGGCGCAGCGGATTACCTGCTGGCCATGGCCAAAGCGTTGATGAACGACATCGAGCTGGCCAAGAACAAGCTGCACTGACAGGCCACCTCGGCCGCTCCCATAAGAAGCAGGGGCTGCTTCCGCCGCAGGGAATAAAAAAGGCCAGCACTCGCGTGCTGGCCTTTTTCAATAACGCAGGCTACTTACCCACGAATCTCCGCCACCACCGCAGCCAACGCCTGCGCCGGGTCTGCCGCCTGGCTGATCGGCCGGCCGATCACCAGGTAATCCGAACCGGCATCCAGCGCCTGGCGCGGGGTAAGGATACGGCGCTGGTCATCCTGCGCGCTGCCCGCCGGGCGAATACCTGGGGTCACCAGCTGCAGCGACGGGTGCGCCGCCTTCAGCGCCGGGGCCTCCAGCGCCGAGCACACCAACCCGTCCATGCCCGCTTTCTCGGCCAGCGCCGCCAGGCGCAGCACCTGCTCTTGCGGGTCGACATCCAGGCCGATGCCGGCCAGGTCTTCACGCTCCATGCTGGTCAGCACGGTCACGCCAATCAGCAACGGCTGCGGGCCGCTGCGCTTGGCCAGCTCTTCACGGCAGGCCGCCATCATGCGCAGGCCACCGGAGCAATGCACGTTGACCATCCACACACCCATCTCGGCGGCAGCCTTCACAGCCATGGCGGTGGTGTTGGGGATGTCGTGGAACTTGAGGTCCAGGAACACTTCGAAGCCCTTGTCGCACAAGGTTTCGACAATGCCCGAAGCGCTGCTGGTGAACAGCTCCTTGCCAACCTTCACCCGGCACAGCGCAGGGTCAAGCTGGTCAGCCAGCTTCAGGGCGGCCTCACGGGTAGGGAAATCCAGGGCGACGATCAGGGGCGTCTGGCAGGCGGACATGGGCAGGGTCTCTTGGCAAGTCGAAAACGGCGCGCATTGTAAACGAAGTGGCGCAGGCTTTGGGGGCCGCGGGTCACGGAATTGGCCCGGCAATGGCTGGCTTCTATAATTGAACCAACGGAACGGGTGATTGTTCAAATTTCGTACAAGCACTGCCCCTCACCAGCAAAAGGAGAACGACAATGCCTTGGTATGCCTGGCTGATACTCATCTTAGCCCTTGGCTCCATCGTCGGCGGGCTGATGCTGCTGCGCGACACAGCCAAAAAACTGCCCCTCACCGAAGAGCAACTGCGCAAGGTGCATGAGCGCAATGCCGAAGCGGATGCCAAGGATGCGCAAGACCGCTGACACGTCCGGCGATCACGGACGCTGGCTGGCCAGCCCTCATAGAACTTCACATAACCCACTGATTTAGCAGGGCCCCCGTGGGAGCGGGCGTGCCCGCGAACACCGGCGCAGCCGGTGCCATGCACCGCGTTGGCTACTTCGCGGGCGCGCTGAACCCACAGGAACACCATAACCCTCCAGGCCTGCGCCGTACCTGTAGGAGCGGCCTCGCGTCGCGAAAGGGCTGCAAAGCAGCCCCGGCAATGTATGCGGCAAAGCTGAATTCCCAGGGGCGCTTCGCACCCCGCTCGCGACACAAGGCCGCTCAACAACAACCGCATCAAAAGTTATCAACTAGTTAGCCTGCTGACGCATAGCAAGCTAATAAAAAACACGACCCTTTCATTTTCAACAGGTTAAAGAGTCAAACCTTTAGAGCGTCAAACTTTCAATAGTCAGGGCCAGGGCAAAAAAGCCCCAGCCCCTCCCCGCTTACTCCACCATCACCTTGTCCCGGTTACGCTCCAAAAGTGCGTTGCCAATCCCCTTTATCTCCAGCAACTCATCCACCGAAGCAAACGGCCCATTGGCCTCGCGGTAGGCCACGATCGCCTCGGCCTTGGCCTTGCCTATGCCGTTCAATTCCTTCTGCAAGGTCAGCGCATCGGCCTTGTTCAGGTCCAGCCGCGGCGCCTGCTGGGCCTGCACCTGGGCCACTACCGGCACCGGTTCGGCCGCCGCTGTGGCGCTGGCCGGGGCGGCGCTAAGGGAGAAGGACAGGCTGGCGAACAGCGGCAGCAGCAGGGACGACAGAAGTTTATTACGCATGGTGAACACTCCTTGGGTTGGTCATTTTTCAGCAGCCGTTTTCCCTCGGCTGCGTCACCAACCCTAGCGCTGAACCCTGCTTCGAAACAGCTACCATCCACGGCGAATGGTAACCAAATCAGTCCACCGTGCACCCAACCTCGCCAACCCTGCATAAATGGCCATTTACAACATTCCACCTGCGGCCCAACAGCAGCCGTATCGTGGCCGGTCGCCGCTAGAAAGGTCCCCGCCTGTGCGATGCCGCATCCACAACAACAGCCGCCACTTTCCCACACCTCCCGCCGAAGCCGCCCTGCACACCGTTTGGCAGACGCGCCCCTGAAAACTGGCATCACATGGACCAACTGCTAGATTTTTTCAGCAATGGACAGCCGTTTGCTTGAAGGACCTAAGCAGCATGCCCCCTGCCGCCCGCCGCTTGCCCTCGCACCCAGCCCGTCCACCTGGCCAGCCTTTGCACGCCTGCCCAGCCCCTTTGGCCCGCTAGCTCCGCCCCGTCCAGCAAGAGGATCACCGCCGTGCCCCTCAAGACTCTCACCGTATTTGGCACCCGCCCAGAAGCCATCAAGATGGCCCCCTTGGCCCTGCAACTTGCCCAGGACGCCCGTTTTGAGTCACGCGTGTGCGTTACCGGCCAGCACCGGCAAATGCTCGACCAGGTATTGGAACTGTTCGGCATCAACCCCGATTACGACTTGAACATCATGAAGCCCGGCCAGGACCTGACTGGCGTGACCATCGGGATTTTGCAGGGCATCCGGCCCGTGCTGGCCGAGTTCAAGCCCGACATAGTGCTGGTGCACGGCGACACCGCTACCACCTTTGCCACCAGCCTGGCGGCCTATTACCAGCAAATCCCCATCGCCCACGTAGAAGCTGGCCTGCGCACCAACAACCTGTATTCGCCCTGGCCAGAAGAAGGCAACCGCCGCCTGACTGGCACCCTGGCCGCCCTGCACTTCGCCCCCACCGCCACCTCGCGGGACAACCTGCTGCGCGAAGGCACCGACCCGGCGAGCATCTTCACCACTGGCAACACCGTGATCGACGCCTTGCTGGAAGTGGTGCACAAGCTGGAAAGCCCGGCGCTGCGGGCCCAATTTGAGCGCCAGTTTCATTACCTGGCTGCCGACCGCCGCATGGTGCTGGTAACAGGCCACCGCCGCGAGAACTTTGGCGGTGGCTTCGAGCGCATCTGCCAGGCCCTGGTGCAGACTGCGCGCCAGTTCCCGGGGGTGGACATGCTGTACCCGGTACACCTCAACCCCAATGTGCGCGAGCCGGTCAACCGGCTGCTGGCAGATGTGAGCAACATCTACCTGATCGAACCACTGGATTACCTGCCGTTTGTTTACCTGATGAGCCGTGCGTACGTGATTCTTACCGACTCGGGGGGTATTCAGGAGGAAGCGCCGGCGCTGGGCAAGCCGGTGCTGGTGATGCGCGATACCACGGAGCGGCCAGAGGCAGTAGCGGCAGGGACGGTGAAGCTGGTGGGTACGGAGGTTGGGTCTATTGTCGGGGAACTGGCCAGGTTACTGACCGATGAGGGGGCGTATCGGGAGATGAGCGTGGCGCATAATCCGTATGGTGACGGGAAGGCGTGTGGGCGGATTGTGGGGGCGCTTGCTGATTATTCCATTACGAATTCCACAAGCATCAGGGCTAATCAAGCAGCTCAGGAATAACCTACTGCTCTCTCGATGTCTTGTTCACCCCTTGTACCGTGCAATTGTTGGAGAACCCATCAATTTCCTCATCTGAATTGGCTCATACGAGCGGGCTCACAAACCGATGAAGTGATAGCTGTACTTTTCGCACCTCGCTGGACTGAATTCGTGATTGCTCAAAATGGGTTCAGTAAAGCTACCGCAATAGCCTTACGCCATACCACCCATCCCATGCGAAGCCGTAATGTGAGGACGCGCCTTACGTCAGAAGGTATGATGCCGCCCAAAAATTGCACCACTAGGAGCTGCATCCAACAATGACGTCCTTATCCCATGCCAATCTGGCAGACGCCACCTCGATACACAAAGCACAGAACTACAGGCCGGACATCGATGGGCTACGCGCCATTGCCGTGCTAGCGGTCATCCTCTACCACTTCAAGGTCCCGTTTTTCAGTGGCGGTTTTGTCGGCGTAGACGTCTTCTTCGTGATCAGTGGCTACCTCATCACAAAAGGCATCTTGAGCCAGCAAAGCAAAGGTCGATTTGATTTCGGCGACTTCTATACTCGCCGAGTGCGCAGGTTGATTCCCGCTCTGCTAGCCACGATAGGGGCATCGTTCGTCGCAGCGGCCTTCTTGTTTACCCCGGAAGACTTCAAACAGATGTCTGGGTCAACGGTATATGCGCTAGCCGGAATATCCAATTTCTTCTTCTGGATGCAGAGTGGGTACTTCGACACAGCAGCCACCGTGAAGCCACTGCTGCACACCTGGTCGCTCAGCGTCGAGATCCAGTTCTATATCCTGTGGCCACTGCTGCTGGTGGGGATCACTCGGCTGACACAGAACGTTCTAGCAGCAACCACGGCGATCTTCGTTGCCGGTGCCGCAGCCGCATACTTCTTCCTTCAACACGATGTGTCGGGTGCATTTTTCTTAACACCTTTCAGGATTCACGAATTTTTGGCCGGCGCGCTGGTCGTGCTGGTTGAGCGCAACAAGGTGAATGCAGCACTCAAGGAGCTGGCATACCTTGCAGGCCTGGCCCTGGTTATTGCCCCGATCTTCCTCTACAGCAGCAACGGCACTCTGTTCCCTGGCCTCGCAGCTATAGTGCCCGTAGCTGGCGCCGCCCTCATGATCTTCGCGGGCGGGGGTGCCAAAGTAGCCTGGCCATGCCGCTCCTGGGCAGCAACTAAGATCGGTGAGGTCAGTTACTCCCTCTATCTTGTTCATTGGCCAATCTTCGTCTTTGCCAGCTATGTAACGCTGAACGGGCTTAAACCACTGGCAACCACCTCACTTCTGCTACTCACCATTGCACTGGCGATAGTGCTCTACGCCTTAATAGAAAAGCCATTCCGAAATAAGTCGAAGTCAAAACTGACGGGTGCAGAATTCTCTCTCGCCACTCTTTCAGTTTCATCCATAATTATTGTTATGGCCGCAAGCAGTTGGGGCCAAGACGGATGGAGATGGAGGCTGCCAGAGGCCATCAGAAATATAGCCACAGTAGATAAAGAAAAAGCAGACAAATACGTATGGGGAACTCACGAACAGCTAACCAAAGCCAAGTTCGACAACACCTCAAAGAAAGAAAAACTTTTAGTAATAGGTGATTCCCAGGCTGGCGACGTAATAAACATGCTTAAAGAATCAGGCATGCTAGAAAAATACGACGCCGTATCTCGAATTGTGAACAGCAGATGCGCAACACCTTTTGTTGAGCCTGGTCAAACTGACACCTATTTAACAAAACTAAACCCGATAACAATGCGCGACCCATCACTAATCGCGCAGTGCAAGACACACTTTTCAAACGTCTTAGATGACAATCTTATAGAGTCAGCCGACAAGGTATTTGTAGTTTTCTACTGGCGTAGATTTGCCGAAAAATACTACATGCAATCCATAAATGAAATTGCAAAAAGAACCAAAGGTACCGTATACGTATTCGGAATGAAAAACCTTTCAAGCGACAGCACATTTATCGCCACGAAGTTTGGAAAAACAGCGGGACTCGAGACGTTCGCCTCCAAATTTGTAGAAGGTGAAAGTCGCGTCATAAATGAACACATGAAAAAAATCCAGGGGACAAAATTTGTCGACCTAATGTCAATAACGTGCAAGTCAAAAGACAGCTGCATTGTGCTGGATGAATCAAACAACCCTATATTTTCAGATCGCAACCACCTTACCCAATCAGGCGCCAAATTTTTTGGCGAGAGGCTAGCCCAAGCCTTGAAATAGCATCAAATCAAGAAGGGCCTAGCTTTTGCTAGGCCTGGACATCCAGCCTCGTAACGAGCCCCGTAACAATTACCGGCAGGGTCACCTGAGCTTCATGCGTGAGGCGCGCGATGACCAAGCAACGCCGTACCTTCACCCCCGAGTTCAAACGCGAAGCTGCCATCCTGGTAATCGACCAAGGCTACAGCCTCATTGAGGCAGCCCGTTCGCTTGGGCTGGTTGAGTCTGTCCTGCGACGGTGGGTAAACCAGCCCCAACAAGAACGTGGCGGTGTTACACCGACTAGCAAAGCGCTGACGCCCGAGCAGCAGAATATCCAGGAACTGGAAGCGCGAATCAACCGATTGGAACGGGAAAAATCGATCCTAAAAAAGGCTACCGCGCTCTTGATGGCCGAGGAGCACGAGCGCTCGCGTTAGTCGACCAGCTTCGCTCAGAGGAGCCGGTTGATCTGCTGTGCTCGGTATTTGAAGTTACCCGATCTTGCTACTACGCGCACTGTCGCAAGCGAGGAACTCCGGATGTTGAACGGCTCGTCCTGCGCACCCGCGTGAACGAGTTGTTCACTCAGAGCCGCAGCGCAGCTGGCAGTCGGAGCATCATGTTCATGATGCGCGAGGACGGAATAGAGATCGGACGGTTCAAAGTGCGCAAGCTGATGAGTGAGCTGAAATTGGTCAGCAAGCAGCCTGGCTCACATGCATATAAAAAAGCGACGGTGGAACGTCCCGACATCCCCAATGTGCTGGATCGAGCGTTCAACGTTTCGGCGCCGAATGAAGTCTGGTGCGGTGACATTACATACGTCTGGGCTCAAGGTCGCTGGCACTATTTCGCGGCAGTGATCGACCTGTATGCGCGTCGAGTGGTGGGCTGGGCTTTCTCGTCGAAGCCCGATGCCGACCTAGTGATCAAGGCTCTGGACACGGCGTATGAGCAGCGAGGCCGTCCACAGAATGTTCTGTTTCACAGCGATCAGGGTAGCCAATACGGCAGTCGGGGCTTCCGCCAGCGCTTGTGGCGCTATCGTTTCAAACAGAGCATGAGCCGGCGCGGAAACTGTCATGACAACGCCCCGATGGAGCGCCTGTTTCGTAGTTTAAAAACAGAATGGATACCGTCGGTGGGCTATATGAGCACCTCGCTTGCCCAGCAGGACATCGGCCGGCTCCTGATGCTGCGCTACAACTGGCAACGACCACATCAATTCAACGGCGGGCTGGCGCCCGCCGTTGCTGAAGAAAAACTTAACGTAGTGTCCGGGATTAGTTGCCCACTACAGATACACCATGACGCTTCGAGACCGAACGCCTAGATGAAAGTCCTTTTCAAAAGTGCATGTACGATACGAGGCTGGGGCCTTAGTACCACTTGCAGCGCCCACCCGTCAGTAATACAAGCTAACAACTCGACTGGAATGTGAAGAACTGCATTTGGGTCCGACCCGGTAGCGATCAATATCTTCTGTGAGGAACCTTCTGCCGTGTCTACGACGTGCATACCGCTTCTTTGGGTAAAAAGATTAGGGTCTCCCTCCCACTTCCATCTTTGCTGCCCATTCAGGTCCAAGAGCCGTACCGAATCGAGTTCAGCGCTTGTTTCACAGTTGGAAAAGTCGAATCGAAGCGCGGTCACCTTGTCTTTTAACCCGGCAAAATGGAAGTTAAGCGATTGCAAGCTACCATCCAGCCTGATGGGCAGTATGATTGATTTGTCCTCGCTGAATCCGGAAGTCGCAAAGCACCAGAAAACCTGACTTGCCGTAGAGGACAACTCGGTAACCGTGTGGGTTTTCGAGCCATCGATCACATTGAATTTAAATTCAGACGATACGGGCAAGGCGACGAACAAGCTGTCCCGACTTCCGGTTTTTAGTCGATCCAGAAAGTCTGTGTAGGTAATCAAACCTAAATATTCACGTCGATTTTGCGAGATTTCAGAGTAGTCAATGTCATAGCTGCAGGAGTAGTCGACATTCAGTCCATCATTGACAATGATTGCAACACCGTAATCTTCGTCAACCGTCAGTGTCTTAAATGGATTGAAGTGCCGAAAAAGCGCAAATGCTTTAAACGTTTCGCCGACCCACTCATCACCACCTTTTCGAGGTACTCTGGTGATCGCCTCATTTTTCGGGCTGCAATCATGAATCACCAGAAACCCGCCCGGATTCAGAAGCCTGAGTAGTTGTTTCAGTGCCAGATCAACCTGGGGGCGAATATGAACAGGGTCGAAGAAAATGATGTCAAACTTTTTGCCGGCGCAATGTGAAAGCAATTCACTGAACGGAACAATCCCTTCTACCATAAACCGTTCAGCCACTTCCGATATTCGCTGAACGCTGGACTTATTGAGAAATGTATGCTCCGGAATGAAAGCCATGCTTTTTTCCAGGCAGTTCACATCATCAAATGCGAGCTCGCCATCAAATTTATTATATTCAAAATAGCTTGACAGATTGAACTGAGCGATCAGGTCATTGATTATTTTTGATTTTTTTACAGATGGAGCCACGTTATCGTCACCAGAAAAGTTGCCTGACAGGCTGCTGAAACATTTCGCAGCAAATTATTATCGACTTTTTGAAATTCTGCAACGCGGGCTGTACGTTCTACAACGCAAGTTCGGCCGGCAAGCCAGCTGGCAGTGGAAGCGGGAACGTTAGTCACTTACCAAGGGTTCTGGTAATCGTCCGCTACGCAGAGCGCCGCCTTGGCGTTTGTGGTGTTTGCCTTGAAACGGTTATGGCCGCGACTGCTTTGAACCTTACCGCCACCATTCAGTACTATTCTATTAGGCTCTGCCTAAAATCCCAGGAAACTGAAATGTGGCCCCGGAACGGGCCGGGTTTTGTACAGTCGCCGACCATCTACGGAAAGGAGTTCTGTAATGGCAAAGCCTTATGAACTCTTGGATGAAGCGCGGCCAGTGGTTGCCGAACTTTTTATGGCAGCCATGTCAGGGTCAGGTCCCGCAGCAGCGATCGCGACTTTGGCGTCGGGTCGCATCATCGTCGGCGGAGAAATCGGGAGCACAGCATCCGTGATCAGCTGTGCGCTTTGAATGTGGGGTTTATGGAGCGCTTACTCCATTTCTCCAGAGCAAGGCTGTTGGATCTAAACATCGGCTGCCCAATATCGGAACGGCCGATGTCCAGTACAAGCCTAGAGTCAGAGGCCGACCGCGTGACGGCGTAATGGGGAAAATCAGCCCCTGTGAAGACCGCGGAAGTACTTGATCAACCCTTGAGTCGAGCCATCATCAGCGCAGTCTTCAAGGTTACCAATTAAGCGCTGGTAAATCCCCTCCCCCAGCTCCTTACCCAGTTCCACGCCCCACTGGTCGAAGGCGTTGATACCCCAGATCACGCTCTGCACGAACACCTTGTGCTCATACATCGCCACCAGCGCGCCCAGGCGGCGTGGGCTGATGCGTTCGACCACCAGGGTG
>NZ_JBDJLK010000070.1:0-29353 GCF_039673335.1 Pseudomonas sp. TWI929 | reverse complement strand
CTCAAGCGCCTCCACAGCTACAACGGCTATGAAACACCGGTAGCCATGGAGGAAAAGCTCAAGATAGCGGCATGAACCTTAACCGGTGTCCAAAATTACTTGACCAGTTCACCTTGCGTCGCGATCGGGCGCGCAGCGGCCGCAATCCAGGCGACCGTGATCTGCCAGGAGTACCGGGGTTGCAGGTTTTGCGGCCGCTGCGCGCCCGATCGCGACACAAGGCCGCTCCTACAGGGGATCGCGTCAGCCCCACTAATTTTTTCGCCACACCCTACGTCTACTTGAAAGCCCCCCTGCGCCAAGCCCGCAGCGGCACCCATCATTCAAGGAGACAGGCAATGACTTCCGTTTTCGACCGCGACGATATCCAGTTCCAGGTAGTGGTCAACCACGAAGAGCAGTACTCGATCTGGCCCGACTACAAAGCCATCCCCAACGGCTGGCGTGCGGTAGGCAAAAGTGGCCTGAAGAAGGACTGCCTGGCCTACATCGATGAAGTGTGGACCGACATGCGCCCGCTGAGCCTGCGCCAGAAAATGGCCGAAGCCGCCGCTCAGTGACCGCATTGAACTTGCTCTGCCTGCCGTACTCCGGCGCCAGCGCCATGGTCTACAGCCGCTGGCGGCGCAAGCTGCCGGCGTGGTTGCAGGTACGCCCGGTAGAGCTGCCCGGGCGCGGTGCGCGCATGGCCGAGCCACTGCACACCGACATGCAGGCGTTGGCCCGGCAACTGGCCAGCGAGCAGCGCCTGGTAGCCAGTGCGCCCTACGCATTGCTTGGCCACAGCCTGGGTGCGTTGCTGGCCTTCGAGCTGGCCCACGAGCTGCAAGCGCTGGGCTGCCCGGCGCCATTGGCGTTGTTTGCCTGCGGTACGGCGGCGCCAACCCGGCGTGAAGACTATGACGGCAAGAACTGGCGCGAACCCAAGAGCGACGATGAGCTGATCAGCGAGTTGCGCGAACTGCAGGGCACGCCCGAGGAAGTGCTGGCCAACGCCGAGTTGATGAGCCTGACCTTGCCGACCCTGCGCGCCGATTTCCTGCTGTGCGGTACCTACGCCTACCGTCAGCGGCCGGCCCTGAACTGCCCGCTGCATGTGCTGGGCGGCACCGATGACCGGGCCGATGATGAGCAACTGCAGGCCTGGCGCAAAGAAACCCACGGCGAGTTCTCGCTGCAGATGTTCCCCGGTGGCCACTTCTTCATCCATGAACATGAAGATCGTGTGCTCGACACCCTGACTGCTTCGTTGCAACCGCTGCGGCTGACAGCCTGATTGACGTCACCGCTTGCCTGGGGGAGGCTAGGCGTTTTCCCAGGCAAGGGGCAGACAATGCTGATCGATCCACACAAGGCCACGTTGCTGGTCGTCGACATCCAGGAAAAACTCATCGGCGCCATGAGCGACCCCGAAGGCACTCGGGCGCGGGCCCGCTGGTTGCTGGCAGCAACCGCCGAGCTGGAGCTGCCGACGGTGATTTCCGAGCAGTACCCCAAGGGCCTGGGCCATACCCTGGCAGAACTGCTGGCCGCCGCACCGGGCGCCGAAGTGGTGGAGAAAAGCCATTTTTCCTGCGTGGCCGCAGAGTGCCTGCCGACCAGCCTGATGGCGCGTGAGCAGGTGATTGTCTGCGGCATGGAAACCCACGTTTGCGTGCTGCAAACCGTGCTTGGCTTGCTGGCGTTGGGCAAGCAGGTGTTCGTGGTCGAGGATGCCTGCGACAGCCGCACCCCGGCGAGCAAGGCGGCGGGCCTGGCGCGCATGCGTGCCGCCGGGGCGCAGGTGGTTACCCGCGAGATGGTGCTGTTCGAACTGATGGGCAGTGCCGGCCACCCGCTGTTCCGCCACATCAGCAAAACCTACCTGGTCGGTGAACAGCCCTGAACGGCCGGTTACTGGCTGTCGGGTTGATTGCCCTGGCGTTGCTGCAAGGCTGCGCCGGGCGGCGTGAAGAAGCCCCCGAAGCGGACCCGGCCAAGGTCCGCGCACAACTGCTGCGGCTATTGCCCGTCCAGTCCAAGGACCGCGAGGGCTGGGCCCGGGATATCCAGGCGGCCTTCGCGGCCCAGCGTATTGCCGCCAGCAAAAGTAACCTGTGCGCAGTGCTGGCGGTGACCGAGCAGGAGTCCACCTTCAACGCCGACCCGCAGGTGCCCAACCTGGGGCGTATTGCCCGCGAGGAAATCGACCGCCGCGCTGCGCGCCTGCATATCCCCAAGCTGCTGGTCGACGGTGCGCTGAAGGCTCCTTCGGGTAATGGCCAGAGCTACCAGCAGCGCTTGCAGGCAGTGCGCAGCGAGAAGCAGTTGAGCGAACTTTATGACGAGGTGATCGCCCGAGTGCCGTTGGGCAAAACATTGCTCGGCGGGCTCAACCCGGTGCACACCGGCGGGCCGATGCAGGTCAGCATCGACTTTGCCGAAAAGCATGCGCAGGATTACCCCTACAGCCGCAACGGCAGCATTCGCCAGGAAGTGTTCACCCGGCGCGGCGGCATGTACTTCGGTATTGCCCACCTGTTGGGCTACCCGGTCAGCTACGACCGCAAGTTGTACCGTTTTGCCGATTTCAACGCCGGTTGGTACGCCAGCCGCAACGCAGCATTCCAGGCCGCGTTGAGCAAAGCGGCTGGGGTGAAGTTGGCGCTGGATGGCGACCTGGTGGCGCCGGGTGCGATCATGCCGGGCACTACCGAACTGGCGGCGCGCAAGCTGGGGGTGAAGCTGGGGCTGCGTAACCCGCAGATACGCAGCCAGCTGGAGGAGGGTGACAGCCTGGCGTTCGAAGACAGCAAACTGTACAGCGGGGTGTTCGCCCTGGCCGATGCCGCAGCCGGCAAACCAGTGCCACGGGCGGTGCTGCCAGGGATCGAGCTGAAGAGCCCGAAGATCACCCGCAAGCTGACCACGGCGTGGTTTGCCGGGCGGGTGGATGAGCGTTACCAGCGGTGCCTGAAGCGTTAGCCGTGTGCTGTCTTTGCCGGCCTCTTCGCGGGTATACCCGCTCCCAAAGGACAACACAGGCCATGAATGCTGTGCAGGCCCTGTAGGAGCGGGTTCACCCGCGAAGAGGCCGGCACAGGCACCATCAGCTCTCGCCCAATGCCCCAACCACCTGATCGACACTGGCCTTCAACCCGGCAAACGCATCCTCAGGGTCACTCTCCACCACCACCAGCTTCGCCCCGGCGGCCTTGATCACCTCGGCCACCGCCGCCTCAGGCTGCCGGTGGTCCAGCACCAGCGCTACATCCTGTGCCTTCAGGTTCTCCCCCAAGGCCTTGAGCGCAGCCGCATCCCACTCGGCCGGCAACGGCTGCTCGACCACGTCTAGGTTCAAGCCGCTGGCCAGATAACCCAAGCGCTCCGACAGGCTCACCACCGTCAGGTTGTCGACCTTGGCCAGGCGCGTCTGGCTATTGGCTGAAAGCTCCAGCAGCTGGTGCTTGAGCCCCGCCAGGTTGCCCTGGATCTTCACCTTGTCGGCCGGCGCCAAACGCTCCAGGTCATTGGCCACCACATCAGCCATGCGCCCGAGGTTGGTCGGGTTGAGCCAGGGGTAGGCGCCATAGGCATCGTCACCGTTCACCGCTATGCCTGGCAGCGCGCCATCCACCGGCCGTGCGGCATCGATCTCGACAATACGGATATTGCTGCGCCGGGCCATCGGGTACAGCGGGTCGTCACGCCAGATCGAGCGCACGCCGATCACCGCATCGGCCTGCTGCGCGGCCTTGTCCAGGCTGGCCCCACCGCGCCCGCTGAAATACGACGGCTGGCGGCTGGCCGGCAGGTTGGCCGGGGCCGCGCGTTTTAGCTGCACCGCAGTGCCGTCGAGCAGGGCGCTGGCCAGGCTGTGGGTGACGGGCAGGGCAGTCAGCACTTGCGTGGCGAAAGACAGCGACGGCAGGCCGGCCAGGGCCAGTGCCAGGGTCAGGTGTTTCAGGTTCATGCCGGGTTTCCTTGCAGGCGGGGAACGAGGGCGCGGGCGAGCGCGGCCAGGGCAAAGCATATGCCGGCGACCAGGATGATCGCGGCCCCCGACGGCACCGGCAGGTCGAACACGATCGGCAGCAGGATGCCGAACAGGGTGCTGATGGTGGCGATCAGCACCGCGAGGAAGAAAAAGCCCTTGAGCGACTGGCTGACCAGGCGAGCGGCAGCCGCCGGGATCACCAGCAGCGCACCAACCAGGATCGCGCCGATCACCTTTACCGCAGCTACGGTCACCAGCGTTACCAGCACCACGAACAGGTAGTCCAGGGTTTTTACCGCCACCCCACGTACGGCCGCCAGTTGCGGGTTGAAGCTGGCCAGCATGATGCGGTTGTACAGTGGTATGGCCAGGGCCAGTACCAACAGCGCGACGATGCCCAGCACCACCAGGTCCTGGCCGCTGACGGTCAGCACCGAGCCAAACAGCACGTTCTCGAGGATGTGCACGTTGATCTTGCCCGCCAGCATCAGCAGCAGGCTGGCGCCCAGCGCCAGTGACACCGAGAGGAACACGCCGATCAGCGTGTCCGGCGACAGCCCGGTACGGTTGCGCAGGAAGTTGAGCAGGATGCCGAACAGCAGGCAGTAGCCGAACAGGCTGCCGTAGGGGCCGGTGTAGGGCTCGCCGAGCAGGATGCCGATGGCCACGCCAGTCAGCGCGGCATGGCCGACAGCTTCGGAAAAGAAGGCAAAGCGCTTGACCACCACCAGGGTGCCCAGGCCGCCCAGCACCGGGCCGATCATCAGGCCGGCCAGCAGGGCATTGACCACGAAGCCGTAGGCCAGCGCCTCAGGCAGGTAGCCGGCAGTGGCCCAGTCCTGGACCGTTTGGCGAAAGGTTTCAAAACTCATCAGGCAAGGCTCTCGCTACGCGGGTGAACGGAGAACAGGCCGAGCAGGCGCTCTGGGGTGAGGGCCTGGGCAGGAGGGGCGTCGAACAGTACCTGGCGGCTCAGGCCGGTGACCCGGTCGGCCAGGCGCAGCACCGCTTCCAGGTCGTGTTCGATCCACAGCACGGTGGTGCCGGCCTGGCGCCAGCCCAGTAGCAGTTGTTCGAACACCTGGATACCGGCTTCATCGAGCGCCGACATCGGCTCGTCCAGCACCAGCAGCTGCGGTTCGGGGATCAGGCCCTGGGCCAGCAGCACGCGCTGGCGCTCACCGCCAGACAACGCGCCCATGCGCCGCTTGCGCTTGTCGAGCATGCCGACCTGCGCCAATGCGGCATCGATGGCTGGCTTAACGCGCCGCGACAAACCGAGAAATGCCGGGCGGCGCTGGCACATGGCGGCCATGAAGTCGTCCACGGTCATCGGCAGGCCACGGTCGAACTCCAGTGCCTGCGGCACGTAGCCGATCACTTCCCGTTCACTTGGCCAGTGCAGGGTCAACTGGCCCTGGTGCGGCATCTGCCCGAGCAGGGTCTTGATCAGCGAGCTTTTGCCGCCGCCATTGGGGCCGACAATGGCATGTACGCTGGCGGCTGCGACGTTGAAGCTGACCTGTTCGAGGATGCGTGTGCGGCCCAGGGTCAGGTCGATGCCGGCGAACTTGATGCGCGGCCCGCAGGCCGTCACCAGGTTGGCGGCGGCGGTCATGCGCGGTTCTCCTGAATGGCGCGCACCACGGTGTCGAGGTTGCGCTTCATTTCCACTTCGTACTTGTCCTTGGTGTACTCGCCGTAGGAAATGTGAGTCAGCGGGTACAGGCGCACGCCGGATTCACGCTGGATGGTTTCGACATAGGCTGACGGGAAGTCCATTTCCGAGAAGATCACCCGCACATCCAGGGCCTTGAGCTGGTCGATGGTCTTTTTCAGCTGCGCTGGGCTCGGTTCGATGCCATGGGCCGGTTCGACCACGGCGGTCACTTCCAGGCCGAAGTCGCGTACCAGGTAGTCGTAGGCGGCATGGATGGTGGCGACCCGAAAGGTGGCGCTGGGCGCTTCGGTGACCTTGGCCAGTGCCTCGGCACGCAAGGCGCGCAGGCGTTTGGCGTAGGCGCGGGCGTTTTGCGTGTACAGCTTGGCGTTGTCCGGGTCGAGCTTGCCCAGTTCACGGGCAATGTTGTTGACCTGGGCAATGGTGGTGCTGATCGACAGGAAGGTGTGCGGATTGACCACCTTGCCGGCACCGCGCGCGGCAATGCCGGTTGCCGCCAGCAACGGCACGTTCTGGTTGGCCTCGATGGTGGCAATGTCGGGTTTTCCGCTGGCGGCGATCATGCGGTCGGCGAAGTCGTCATGGCCGATACCGTTGAGCACCACCACGTCCAGCGTGCCGATGCGCTTGATGTCCTCGGCCCGTGGCTCGTAGGCGTGCGGGTTGAAGCCGGCCGGAATCAGCGGCACCACTTCGGCCTTGTCGCCGACGATGTTGCTCACGTAGCTGTAGTAGGGGTGCAGGGTGATGCCGATACGCAGCGGCTTGCCGTTATCGGCCAGGGCCAGTGCCGGCAGGGCAAGGACCAGGAGCAGGGCGAGGGCGGAGCGGAACATGGGAAAGTCCTTGGGTTCAGTGGCGGTGTTCACGGGTAACCCCGGCGTCGTAGTGGCTGACCACCTGCTGCCAGCCGGCGGCGATCAGGGCCGCCTGGGCGAGGTCGTCCGGGATCACGGCAGCGCTGTCGCGGCGCAGCCAGACATCGGCCTGGCCGCTGCTGTCAGCTGGCAGGATCAATAGCAGGCTGCCGGCAACTTCCGGTGCCTGGCTGCGGCCCAAATAGGCGCCGGGCTCCAGCCATGACCATTGGTGGCCGCCACGGCTCTGGCTGCCGGCATCGACCACGAATGGCGGCAGGCCTTCTTCGGCCAGGGCCTGTACGCTGGGCACGGCGGCGTTTTCCTCGCGCAGCAACAGGATCTCGTCGAAGGCCACCCGCAGGTCGGTGTACAGGCCTTGCTCGGCGGCGGTAAGGTCGCGGCGGGCGTCGATCTGGTGGCTGGCGATGGTCTGTTGGTCCTCGCGCTCACCGCGCAACAGCACCACGCTGGCGGCGAGTACCACGATCAGCAGGCTGGCCAGCAGCACATACAGGGTTTCGTGCCCGGCACCGGCTGGGCGAATCACTTGGGCGCGGCTCATGGCTGGGCGATATCGGCGTAGTCGACTTCCACCACGTGCCCGGGGCCGGCATCGAACAGCACGTAGAATTCACCGTCAGGGCGCTTGAAGGTCAGGGTCGAGTCGTCGCCAAGCTTGCCGCCGACCAGTACCTGCTCGTCATAGCCGATCACATCCAGGGTTACCCCGGGGGCGCCGCTGCCGTCCGAGAACCCGCCGGTACACTTGACCTGGCCGCTGGCCAGCTGCTCGCATTCGCACATCGGGTTGTGTGCCAGGGCGGGGCCGGCGGCCAGCACCAGCAAGGGCAGGGTGAGGGTACGCAGCAGGTGTTTCATTTCTTGCCTCCTTGTTTCTCTAGCCAGGCCACGGTGGCTGGCGATGCCTTGGCCAGGGGGACGGATGCCTGGTGCATGCTGCCGTCCCAGCCTTCCAGGGTGATCCAGATCTGGGCGTCGGGTTTGGTCCGCGGCGGGATCGGCAACGAAGTGCCCATGTTGTACGGCGCGCCGAAGAAGATGGTGCCGGCAGCGCGCAGGCTGCGCGGCTTGCCGATACGCAGGTAGGCGGCCTTGACGTCCTTGATGCAGGCCTTGCACAGCGCTGCGTTGAACGACTTGAAGTAGCCGGCCGGGCCGTCGGCGCGTGGTGCCTCGTTGCGCAGTTCGGCCAGGTTTATGCGGTAGGGGCCGACCTGGATATCGTTGATCACATTGGCGCCGAGGCCAGCGTCGCCACGGAACAGTTTGGCGTCGGCGAAGTACTTGGGCATGAAGCCCAGCGGGATGAGAATCAGCAGGATGTTCAGGTGAAAGCGCCACTTCAGCCACAGCTGCTTCAGCGGGCTGGCGGGCAGGGCTTGGGCCTGGCTCATGGGTGGATCTCCACGGTGGTTTCACTGCGTGCCGCGCGCGGTGCCCGCTCACTGCGCTTGAGCGCGGCAGCGGTGGCCTGGGCGGTGCGTTTGGTCCAGATCAGCAGGCCGCTGAACACCATCAGGGTGAGGACAAGGCCGAAGAAGAACCACACCAGCTTGATCGGCAAGCCGCCAAAGTCGCCGGTGTGCAGCGGGCGCATGGACTCGGTGACGAACTCCAGCGCCGAGCGGTCGCTGATCAGGAACTGGCTGTCGACATGGCTGGTGTACGGGTTTACCGACGCGCTCTGGAACATCAGCGGGTACCAGCCCGGGCCGGACATGGTGACGTGGCTGTAGGCGGTGGCGGGCAACGAGATGAAACTGACCTCCAGCCCCGGGATCGCCAGGCCGGCAAGGCGCGCCGCTTCATCCAGGTCGATGCGCGGGGCCGGGCTGCCGTCTGGCGTTTGCGGTACTTCCTCGCGGGCGATCACCGGCACGATGGGCCGGCTGGAAATGGTGATGTGGTTGTCGGACAGGATCGCCTGGATCAGGAACCAGGTACCGGTGATGGAAATGACCGCAATGAACCAGATCGACCAGACCCCGGCCAGGCGGTGCAGGTCGCCCCAGAAAATCCGCGAACCGTGGCCTGTGCGCACGGGTTTGAAGAAACCCTTCCAGAACTTCTTGTACACCACCAGGCCGGTGACCAGCGAAGCCAGCATCGGCAGGCCAAGCAGCGACACCAGGTACCAGCCCCAGCTGAAGCCATTGGTGAACGGCACCAGCCACCAGCCGTGCAGGGCGCGGGTGAAGGCTTCGAAGTTGAAGTCCGGGGTCTTGCCCTGGATGGCACCGGTGTAGGGGTTTACGTACAGCGTCGGGCTGGTGCCGTCAGGCAGGGTGACATCGGCTTTTACCGCGAAGTGCGAACCATCAGGCTGGCTCAGGCGCTCCACCACCATGTCCGGCTCGGCCTTGTTCAAGGCTTCCAGTACCTTCTGAAAGCTCAGGCGCTCGACATCGGCATCCGGCTTGTTGGCGCGCACGGCCGGGTCGGCCAGCCAGACGATCTCCTGGCTGACCACGGCGAGCATGCCGGTGAAGCAGACAATCAACACAAAGAACCAGATCGGCAAGGCGAGCCAGCTGTGCACCAGGAACCACAGCCTGGATTTGGATTTTTTCGGTGTTTTGGCCATCAGACGGTCTTCTGCAATGGGTGGTCGAGCGTGTGCCCAGCCAAACAGGGCTGTACTGATAAGGACGAATGAGAATTGAAAACCTGCCGTTTTAAATGCAAGCAAATGTTTCAGAGGGCAAATTGCGCACGCCCTTGCAGGAGCGGCCTTGTGTCGCGAAAGGGCTGCGAAGCAGCCCCAATGACGCTGACTGACAGGCATCAGGCCAAGGCTGGCCTGGAAGGCATGAGGTGGGGGATCAGGCGCGGGTCATGGCCACTGCCGCTTGCGGGTTGCCATGCAGCTGCGCCAGGTCCTGGTACAGCGCACGGCCAATTTCCGCGGCGCGGGCTGGCAGCACCGAGAGCAGGGTGTCGCTCAGGCCGTGGCTGTTTTCACAGAAGCCCTGCAGGTACACCGAAGCCTGCAGGTCGGGGCTGGCCAGCACGCGGTAGTTGCGGTTGACGCTGAAATCGTCCAGGTAGCCGGCCAGCGGTGCCAGCAAGTCAAGGTGCGAACGGCGTTCGTAGCCCGTGGCGAGGATCACCGCATCGTAGCGGTGGGTTTGCTGCTGATTGGTGGCCAGGTCGCGCAGGGTCAGCTCAATGCCTTCGCGAGTGGCCACCACCGCTTCCACCTGACGGCGGCACAGCACGTTGTGGCGGTGCTGGTGAGCGACTTTCTGCCGGTAAAGGATGCCGTAGATGCGTTCGATCAGGTTGAGGTCGACCACCGAGTAGTTGGTGTTGTGGTACTCGCCCAGTAGCTTGCTGCGCTGGTCGGCCGGTTCGTTGTAGACCAGGTCGGTGTAGTCCGGCGAGAAAATCTCGTTGACGAACGGGCTGTCGTCGGCAGGCTTGAGCGCCGAACCGCGCAAGATCATGTCAACCTTGACCGACGGGTAGCTGTCGTTGAGGTCGATGAACGCCTCGGCGGCGCTCTGGCCCGAACCGATCACGGCAATGCGCATCGGTTTGCCGGCGGTGCACGGCAGCTTGTTCAGGCTGCTCAGGTACTGGGAGTGGTGGAACACCCGCGGGTCGTCCTTGAACGCGCCGAACTTCTCCGGGATTTTCGGCGTACCGCCGCTACCGACCACCACCGAACGGGTGCGGCGGCTGAATTCGCGGCCCTGCGCATCGCGCGAGACCAGGCGCAGGTGTTCGACCCGGCCGGCGTGCACTTCTGGCTCGATGCGCAGCACTTCCTCGCCATACACCGCCTGGGTGGCAAAGTGCTCGGCGGCCCAGCGCAGGTAGTCGTTGTACTCCAGGCGGCAGGGGTAGAAGGTGCCGAGGTTGATGAAGTCGGCCAGGCGCTGCTTCTGGTGCAGGTAGTTGACGAAGCTGTAGGGGCTGGTGGGGTTGCGCAGCGAAACCAGGTCCTTGAGGAAGGAGATCTGCAGCTCGCTCTGGGTGGCCAGGGTTTCGCCATGCCAGCGGTAGTCCTGTTGCTTGTCGATGAACAGCGCGTCGAGGGCATGGCCCTGGGACTCGGCGAGTTCTTCCAGGGCGATGGCCAGGGCCAGGTTGGAGGGGCCGAAGCCCACGCCGATCAAATCTTTGATTGTTGCCTGCTGTAAGGGCTGGCTCATGGCTGCGATTCCCTAAAGGTCGAATGTGGACGCCCGCCGGGGCTCCGGCTCCTGCGCAAGTACATGTGTTGGAACGAGCCAGGTGAGGGGGAATTTAAGCCGGCTAAAGAACTGCGCGGGGCGGCCGATAGGGTGGTTACGGCAAGGACCGAACTTCGAGGCAGGGAATCGGCATGACATCCATATCGGCAAATCTACACATCAACGGTGTTTCGGCGCAGACGCTGAGCGCGAATGCTGCAGCCGAGCGTGAGCAGGCGAAACAGGCCGAACAGGCTGAGAAAGGTGGGCCGCTGAGCATCAGTGGCGACACATTGAAAGTGGGTGGCGCTGGGCAGGCGCAGCCGACCGAAGACAGCGAGGACAGCAGCGAGTCAGCGGGCGTAGAGGCATTGCGTGAACTGATCAAAGAGCTGCAGAAGCAGTTGGCCGAAGAACAGAAACAGCTGGCCCAACTGATGGCTAGCAAGATGGAAGAGACGGCCAAGGCCACTGCGGTGAGTGCCAAACAGGCCAGCATCGCCACCATCACTGGCCAGATCATGACGGCCACGGCGAAATTGCTGGAGCTGTTGCAACAAGAGGGTGGCAGCAGCGCTGGCGGTGTGGTCAGCACCACAGCCTAGCAGCGGATACGTTCCCTGTAGTAGTGTCCTTGTGTCGCGATGGGCTGCAAAGCAGCCCCGGCAGTTTATGCATCAACCCCAATTTTCGGGGGCCGCGTGGCGGCCCACCGCGACACAAGGCCGCTCCTACAGGGCCGCGTAGCGCCAGATGGCGATGGTCACTCAGCCACCAACCGCCCCTTGCTAGCCTTGTACTGCATGGCCACTGCTGGCGCTGGCTTGGCTGCACCGGTTTCCAGCCATTGGCGCATGCGGCTGGCATCGGCGAAGTGGGTGTATTTGCCAAAGGCATCGAGGATGACCATGGCAACCGGGCGGTTGTCCATGCGGGTCAGCAGCACCAGGCAATGGCCAGCCTCGTTGGTGAAGCCGGTCTTGGTCAGCTTGATGTCCCAGTTGCTCTTGTTGACCAAGTGGTCGGTGTTACGGAAGCCCAAGGTGTAGTTGGGCTTGCGGAAGGCCACGGTTTTTTCGCGGGTGGTCGACAGTTCGCTCAGCATTGGGTACTTGCGCGAGGCCAACAGCAGTTTGGCCAGGTCGCGTGCGGTGGACACGTTCTGCGTCGACAGGCCGGTTGGCTCGACGTAGCGGGTGTGTGCCATGCCCAGGCTGCGAGCCTTGGCATTCATTGCCTTGATGAACGCCGGGTAGCCGCCGGGGTAGGCGTTGGCCAGGCTGTTGGCCGCACGGTTTTCCGACGACATCAGGGTAATCAGCATGGTTTCACGGCGATCGAGCTGGCTACCCAGGCGCACGCGCGAATACACGCCTTTCATTTCCGGGTTGTTGGCAATGGTCATGGTGAGCATTTCATCCATGGGCAGCTTGGCATCCAGCACCACCATCGCCGTCATCAGTTTGGTCACCGAGGCAATGGGCACCACGCGGTCGGCATGGCTTGCATACAACTCCTGGTTGGTGTTCAGGTCGATCAACAGGGCGCTGCCAGAGGCCAGATGCAGCTTGGAGGGGTCACGTTGAACCTGGGCCGGGGGTTGAGCAGCAGCGGTCGACGGAAGGGTCGCAGTACCTGTGAGCAACAGCAGCAGGCTGAGGATGGACAGGGATGTTTTCACGTTGTGGCTCACTAAAAGTTGGTATGTCGTTGGCTGTGCAAGGGTTTTCCCCCTAAAACCGATGCATTCTGGAGTATGGCTGAATTGCTGTCGAATGCCTTATGACTAAAGGGCGCAAGGTGAACGAAATTTAATCCTGTACCCATTCTGTACCCTGTGCGTCGTCAAGCAGGGCGGCCTTGCTGATTCGGTTGCGGCGCTTGGCGCCAATGAAAAACTGGCTGAAGAGTTGGCCCTCTACCAGCCAATCCAACGGCCGGCTTGTCTGTTTGTCACTTCAGGCGGATCAAACCGGCAGGTATGCCAGGCTGTTTAGGAATGTGCTCGATTTTTCCGGTAGCCACCAAGGCGTCCAGCACTTCACGCACTGCTTGCATCGTGTCTGGTTTTTTTGCGTAGCGGGTTCGCAGGAAGTAATCAAGCGACTCGTCCCTGACCTGGTCCAGGGCACCCGCGACCGCTCCCACCAGCATCTTGCCGTCAGGGCGCCGCTCCAACTCATTGACCAAACGGCCCACGTAGAAACCCGCGTGGCTGCCGCCATAAGGAAGGTTGATCCATTCAGGGTCTGCTGGGGCTACGCAAACAGGGGAATTCAATGCGTCCAAGGTTTTCTCCGGGTGGTCCATATTGCTAGGTAATCCGCTGTAGAGCCTTTGGTGCAGCCTATATTGAAGCGTTGGGCGGCGAAATGCCATTATCGCTTTTTCCCTTCCAGCAGGAGCTGCTCATGCGTCGAGGAGATCATCTGGTAAGCATGCGGGCCGGGTACACGCATCACGGCATCTACATAGGATGCGGAGAGGTTCTTCACTATTCCGGGTTTGGGGACAGTGTCGCTGGTCCGATCTGCAGAGCGAGCCTGGAGACATTCAGTGGGGGTATGCCAACAACCGTGCTAGAGCATCCGCTAGCTGTTTATGGTCCTGAGGAGCGTATTGCCAG
The DNA here is from genome assembly GCF_039673335.1 of Pseudomonas sp. TWI929. Lineage (NCBI taxonomy): Bacteria > Pseudomonadati > Pseudomonadota > Gammaproteobacteria > Pseudomonadales > Pseudomonadaceae > Pseudomonas > Pseudomonas sp. TWI929. The sequence continues at coordinate 16,011 of NZ_JBDJLK010000070.1, read as the reverse complement.
GGGTTACTCACGGTTGGGTGAGAACACCTACAACCTCCTGACAAACAATTGTGAGCACTTTGTGAACTGGTGTGTATATGGCGCATCGACTAGCCAGCAAATTCGAAACGTTCTCCTTGCCGCTGGCATCCCGGGGATGACACTGGTGCCAGCTGTTGCAGCAGTGGTCGCAGCCGCCTCTGAGTCTGATGAGCCTGTGAAAACTGCTTTGAAGGTTGCGGGAAAGGAAGCCATCAGTGGCGCTGCAATCATCGGAGCCGCAACCGTAATAGGCGGGCCGGTTGGGTTGGTCGGGGCAACTGCCGTCATGGCGGCAACGAAATTCTTGTTCAAGCGTTGAAATGGCGATTGCAGAGCGCTCATCGCCCAGCATCCCGATTCAAACTGCGCTGGGTGGCGTAGGATGTCGGGATGCCTTGGCGGTTGTCGGCGCTCAGCTATGGATCAGCGAGAGCTCGCTGATGATGCAGATCGAGCCGTCATCGGCCGGCGTCGCATCGGTGTAGTCGACCTGGTTGTAGACCCCTCCGTGGAATTCGAACAGGCGTGAAGCCCAACTGTTGTCGAGCTGCAAGTCGCCAGACGAGCCAGACACCCCGTTGCATTTGGCTGTTACGGTGACCACACCTTGGGACGTTGCGTGAATGCTCACGTTGAACTTCGCCCCCAGCGCTACCCCCTTCAGTACCGTCGAGTTCACCGGGTCCGTCTGGTTGTAGGTCCGCCGAAACCCCAGGGTGATGTCCCCCTTTTTCCAGAACACCTTCACCGGCGGGCTATCGTCCCCACGAACGTGCATCTGGGCAATGACCACCTTCTGCGCCGCGTTGACCTTGGTCAGCGTCATGGTCTGGCGGTTCCAGTGATCCCGGGCGCTGTCCAGTGTCCAGTCCTCCGATTCCGTCCACTCGCACCGGGTCCTGCGGGTACTTTTGCTCGAAGCGCCTTTGGTGGGGGCAGAGAACTGGATCGAGCCATCGCTGAGCACCTTCACGATGCTTGGGTATCGAGCTATCGCCTCGGCACCGTTGAGTTCGAGCGCTACGGGGTTGGTTGACGACACGGCCACCGGGGTGGCGATGATGAGGTTGCTGATATCTACGGCCATGGGAACTCCAGACGAAAGATTAGGTTTGCCAAGTTGGGTGCTTGTGCAGCCAGGCTGCCGACTGCCTGGCTAAAGTTAGCCGTAAGCTAAATATCGGTCAATAGCTATTGGCTAAAATAATTTCGCTTTGCGACAAACTGCCTGCTGGCGGAAAATTTCTGCAGCGGGGCTTTACGCTTGATTTCGGGGTGAGATAAGCTTTCCTTGAATACTGTACGAATATACAGCTATCAGGATGAGAATATGTCTATGCACACGAATTCGGCGCCCCAGCAACGCCAGGCAATGTCCGGAGTAGAGCGGCTGAGCCTGCGGGTGTCGTCGATGATCAACCACCCGCTCGCACAGACCCAGCGCTGGGTGACGGTCCATCGCCTGGATACCGATGGTGATGCGGAATGGGAGGAGGTGATGGGCCTGCTGGTGGAAACGCCCGAACTGGAACTTACCTTCAATGACGACGAGAGTGTGACGGTGCGCTGGGCGCGCAGCAGCGTGGAGGCGCGCGACGACTTCATCGTCGAGCAGGACAGCGACCAGCCGGTGGAGGAGGCGGCACCGTTCTGAAGCTCAGCAAAAGCCCGCCGGGGGTGGCGGGCTTCGCTTTACACGAGGTGCGCATTCCAGACCAGCAGCACCCTGGCCTGGATGTAGGTCTCTTCCCGGCGGATCATCCGGTCCTTGTGCCGCGAGTTGTCGGAAATCATTTCAAAATGGTCTTCATCAGCAATCTGTAGCCGCTTGATGTAGATGTGGTCACCCCAGGAGAAGAAGTAGATACCGTCGCCCACGAAATCGCGGATGCTGACGTCCACGATCAGCGGGTCGCGGTGCTTGATCGTCGGCTCCATCGACTGGCCCCAGCCCGTAACCATCTTCAAGTGGTGGTGCTCGCTGAACTCCACGCCTAACTCGCGCAGGTGGCTTGGGCTGACGCGAACGTCCTTGAACATCTCTGGGTAGTCGTGGGGGATCTGGCCGCCGCCCATGGCTGCCCGCACGTCATAGTGGGCGATCCACACTTCGTCGCCGACCAGGCCGGGCCGAAGCAGCTCGGCTGACACCAGCGCGGGCTCTGTTGGTTCCTCTGCGGCGGCCAGCAACCGTTGCCGGGTTTCTTCGCCGATACCCTTGCCGCTTCGGGCAAGCATCTGCTTGACCAGGTCGGCTGCAGAAAGCTTGCTGTCACCAGCCTCGGCCGGCACCTGCACAGGGTCGCCCGCCGCCACTGCGTCGAACCAGCCGCGTGGCAAACCTTCGATGCCCTCGATTCGCCGGGCCACGTCATCGCCCAGGTTCTTCGCGGTCTTGTCAGAAAGGATCTGGCTCAGGTGCGCAGGAGCCATCCCCCAGCGCTCTGCGCAGGATCCCTTTCTCTGGCTGCCGATCAGCTTGACCAGGTTGTGCTTGCGAATTTCGTAGATATCCATGAGGCGAAGCATGCCAGTGTTTAGCTTGCTGCTAAATGCGCGCAGAGCTAAATTGGTCCTTGTGGTGATATTAGCTATAGGCTAAATTAAACGGACAAACAAGGAAAGCCATCGAGAAGATTTCTCCAGGGCTCACGACATCACCATCCGTAATGAGGTTTACATGGATCCGACTGACCTCGGCCCGGGCACAGTCACTTGGCTGAGCGGTACGGGCACCGTGTTGCTAGGTGCGTTTCTGTGGCTGCGCAAGTGGCTGTCCAAGGATGCCGCCGACCGCGCGATGGACACCGCAGACATTGCGGTGGTCCGCCGCCTGACTGAACTGCTTGATATCGAGCGGGACGCCCGTAGAGAGGCAGAGGCCAAGGCAGATCAGTTCGCCAAGGAGCGTAACGAACTGGTGATAACCGTAGGCCGGTTGCAAGGCAAGGTTGTGGCGCTGGCCAGCCAGTTGGCTGCCGCCTCAAGAATAACTGGCCCGAAACAGATGTAGGGGCGAGCTTGCTCGCGATGCGCCGTGCGGGCGGCGCTCGGTTTGCGCGCTACCTCAAAACCTGAGCCTGGCGCTCGAGAAATAAAAAAAGCCCGCTAGGTCGGCGGGCCATAAGGGCGTAGGGAGCAACGCACAACAAATTCGGTTCAGGCAACCAAGGTGCCTGGTTGCAACTGTTCAGCCAGGGCTTGGGCCGAGGCCAGGGTCGGCATCGGGCCGCTTACGGCTTCGCCGTTACGTACCAGGTACCAGCACGCCAGCAGGCCTTGCTCACGCAGTGAAGCGGGTACGGCGCTGCCGACAACGGACATGATATGGATAGTGGCCATGGGGACCTCCTGTGAAACATGGCTCTACCATACGCAGCAGCCAGGGTGGTTTGAAATCAACTTCCTCGATAGTGGTCATTAGTTCTATCAACCCTTACCAGCGTGGCGGGCCGTAATACACCGGCGGCGGGCCATAGTAAGTGCGATAGCCCGGTGGCGGAGGGGCCGGCACATAGTACGGCTGGTAGTACACCGGCTGCGGTGGTGGTTGTACGTACACCGGTGGCGGCGCGTAATAGACCGGCTGGCGTTCGACGTACACGGTACGGTCACGCCCGCCATAAACTGTCGCCCCAACCACGGCGCCGACCACGGCCGCGCCCAAAAGCGGCCCCGGCCCATAATACCAGCCACCGCCACCATGGCCGCCGTGGGCGGCAGCGGGCCCGCTGATGGCCAAAGCACCGGCCAGCAGCGCGATTGCGGGAATGTGACGGTCCATAAAATGACCTCGCAGGAACACCCCAAACCTGGGGCCCTACTACTATGACTCCACTCTCCGTCAGCTGAGCACAGGGGAACGGTAAAGGTTGTGTAAGGGACGACCAGTGGTTGTGTCTGTTACGCTGCACAAACGTTTCAGTTATGACAAAGGAGCAGGTTATGTCGACAACTCCCAGCAGAGACACGGTGCTGTGCATCTCCCTGGCGGGCCGCCCCGGTAGCTTCGGCGTGCGTTTTCACAACCACCTGTACCAGCAGTTGGGCCTGGACTTTTACTACAAGGCCATGCGCACCGATGACCTGCCGGCGGCGGTGGCGGGTATCCGTGCCTTGGGTATCCGTGGTTGCGGGGTGTCGATGCCTTACAAGGAGGCCTGCATGGCCTTGGTCGACGAAATCGACCCGTCGGCGGCGGCCATTGAGTCGGTCAATACCCTGGTCAACACCCATGGCCATCTGAAGGCCTACAACACGGACTACCTGGCGGTGCGCCAGTTACTGGCACAGCACCAGGTCGACCCCGCCACGGCCTTTGCCTTGCGCGGCAGTGGCGGCATGGCCAAGGCTGTGGCCAGCGCCTTGCGCGATGCCGGGTTTGCCGAAGGCATCATCGTCGCGCGCAATGAGCAGGCCGGGCGGCAGCTGGCGGATGTCTGTGGTTATCGCTGGGTGCCTGAGTTGGGGGATGTCTGCCCGCCAATGTTGGTGAACGTGACGCCGATCGGTATGGCAGGCGGGCCGGAGGCCGAGGAGCTGGCGTTTTCCGAGAACGCCATTGCTGCGGCAGAGCGGGTGTTCGATGTGGTGGCGATGCCGGCGCACACGCCGTTGATCCGCCGGGCTCAGGCGCTGGGCAAGCCGGTGATTACCGGGCTGGAGGTTATTGCGCTGCAGGCGCTGGAGCAGTTCGTGCTGTACACCGGGGTAAGGCCCACGCGGGCACAGGTGGATGCGGCGGTGGCGTACGCCCGGGATATCTGATTACTCCTGTGCCGGCCCTTTCGCGGGCTTGCCCGCGAAAAGGCCGGTACAGGCAAGATCAAGATCAGAACACCTTGTGCCCGTCATCCAGCTGCTGGTCAACCAGTGCCCGCCCGTGCGCCAGCGACACATGCTGCGCGTTCTCCAGGTCGGAGAAGAACTTCATCGGCATCGACATGCGCTTGCTGGTGTGCCCATCGGGTGCGGTGATCAGGCAGCCGGCGGCATAGGGCAGGGGGGAGTCGGGGTGGGGCATCACGCTGGCGGTGATGGTGTGCTCGCGGTATTCACAGTGAAGAGATTGCATCGTCCTTACCTCGCTGTGGCATGTGAAGCGGTTACCTTCATATACCACAGCAAGGGGCCGGGAGTTCCCGGCCCGACGAGCGCACTGCGATGAACGTTCAGCCTTTCAGTTCGGTCGGCTGGATCACTTCAACCCAGTAACCGTCCGGGTCCTTGACGAAGGCCAGATGGTTCATGCGCCCGTCCTGCAGGCGTTTCTGGAACGGTACGTCCAGCGCTTCGAAGCGTGCGCAGGCAGCGCGTACGTCAGGTACCGAAATGCAGATGTGGCCAAAACCGCGTGGGTCGGTGTTGCCGTTGTGGTAGGCGAACTCGGCATCGTGCTCGGTGCCGTGGTTGTGGGTCAGTTCCAGCACGCCGGGGATCGACTTCATCCACTGGTGACGTGCGGTGTCATCGGCGGGGATCTGCGCCGGGTCGACCAGGGCCAGGAAGTACAGGCTGAAGGCAGCTTCGGGGAAGTCACGCTTGTCCACCAGGCGGAAACCCAGTACGCGGGTGTAGAAGTCAAGGGACTTCTCGATGTCCTTGACCCGCAGCATGGTGTGGTTGAAGACGAACTGGGCGGTGGCGGTATCCGGCTGGGCGGTAACGCCAGGCAGGGATTGCAGATCGTGCAGGCTCATGGGAACTCCTGAGACGGGGCCGGGCGCGGGGCACCGGCAAAACAGACAGGCTGGCCATGATACGGCAGTGCGCCGATTGCGCAAATGAAAGCGCCCTGCACAAGGCAGGGCGCTGGAATTAGAGGCCCGCATGTGCGGGCGCGTGATGGGGTCGCTAGTCCTTTAGCTGTTTCGATACTGAGCCAGCCTTTGTGAAAAAAATGTGAAGTGCGCGTGGATGTTTCATCAGCGCACCCAGCTTTCCACAGTGGCTGCCCCGTACTGTTCTTTCCATGCCTTGAGCCCGCGGTGGTTGCCGCCCTTGGTCTCGATGCGCTCGCCGGTGTGCGGGTTTTGGTAAACCTTTACCACGCGCGGGCGGCGCTGTTGCTTGGGCGCAGAGCTGGAAGCGCGGCTCACGGCTTTCGGGTCGAGGATGGCGATGATGTCGCGCAGGCTCTTGTCATAGCTTTTCATCAGGCCGACTAGTTTCTGCTCGAATTCGATTTCGCGTTTGAGGCCGGCATCCTTTTTCAACGCTTCCAGTTGCGCCATCTGTTCCTGGAGCGCTTTTTCGGCAGCACGAAACTCTGCAAGTCTGGACACTGTAATCACTCCTGTACGTCGGTCGTGGCAGGGCGTGACGAACATTGAAGAAATTTAAAAACGCCGGCCACGCGGGTGGGTTTCGCTGTTCGCTGATATCGAGTGTAGTCATTCATGGGTACTGGGTAAACTGCAAACTTTTTGTAAGTAAGGCGGGAACTTTCCTAGTTTTGCGTGCGGTATTTCCTGGCTTTCTTGCGGCCGCCCTGCTGCGCGCTTAGACCATGGTCCAATGGCCCGTGCCAGAGCCGCTGCGCGATAATTTCAGATGATGGTCGACTATTGTTCGGCCCTGCCGCAGTACCGTGGCCATTACGGGCCACAGGTTGTTAACTCGCCTTAATTCTGGATGTTTCCTCGCATGTTTGCCCCTCTCCCCATCGCCCCCGGGCGCCGTGTTGCCGGCCTGTTCCTGTTGTGTGCCGGCGTCAATGCCCAGGCCGCCGGTTTTCTTGAAGACAGCAGTGCCAAGGTCGAAGCACGTAATGTCTATTTCAACCGGGATTTTCGTGACGGCCACAGCAGTTCCAGCCAGGGTGCGTCCAAACGTGAAGAATGGGCGCAAGGCTTCATCCTCAATGTGCAGTCGGGTTATACCCAGGGGCCGGTAGGCTTTGGCGTGGATGCGCTGGGCATGTTTGGTTTCAAGCTCGACTCCAGCCCGGCGGACAGTAACAGCGGCCTGCTGCCGTCTTCCGGCCACGACCCGCGGCACTCGGCCGACCAATACGCGAAGATGGGCCTGGCCGCCAAGGTCAAGGTATCCAATACCGTGCTCAAGTACGGTTCGATGATGCCGGATGTGCCGCTGCTCAAGTACAACGATGGCCGCCTGCTGCCGACCATGTTCCATGGCGCCATGCTCACCTCCGAAGAGCTGCACGACCTGAAGTTCACCCTCGCGCGCCTGGACAAGTACACCGCTCGGGATTCCACCGACCGCCAGGACATTCGCGTGCACTGCAAGAACAAACGCTATGCCTGCGATATCGAAGCCGATCACTTCGACCTGGCCGGTGTCGATTACCGCTTCAATGAGCGCTTCAGCGCCCAGTACCAGGTGGCCAAGCTGGAGAACATCTATCGCCAGCACTTCCTCGGCCTGGTGGCTAGCCAGCCATTGCCGGTGGGCAGCCTGTCGGCCGACCTGCGCCTGATCAAGAGTGATGACATCGGCAATGCCCGCGCCGGCGCAATCGACCACCGCGCCTTCAGCAGCATGCTCGGTTACAGCCTGGGTGGTCACAAGATCAGTGCCGGCTGGCAGCGCATGTATGGCGACAATGCCATGCCGTACCTGGATGGCAGCAACCCGTACCTGGTCAACTACGCCCAGGTCAACGACTTCGCCGCCGCCCAGGAGCGCTCCTGGCAGGTGCGCTATGACTATGACTTCAAGGCACTGGGTGTGCCTGGCCTGACCTTCTTCACCCGTTACATCAACGGTGACAACATCAAGGTGCCGGGCAGCACTGCCGAAGGCAAGGAATGGGAACGCGACACCGAGTTCAAGTACCAAGTGCAAAGTGGCACTTTCAAGGACGTCAGCGTGCGCCTGCGTAATTCCACTTACCGTAGCAACTATGAAAAGTGGGCGCGTGACATGGACGAGACGCGGGTTATTGTCAGCTACAACTTCTCTATCTTCTAACCGGTCGCTTTGCCAAATACCGGCAGCCGCCTGACAATGGCTGCTGGTTCCCGCAAAGGGCAGGGCAATGAAAGACCTGTTGTTGATCGGCATCGGCCCGGGTGACCCACGCCAGGTCACCTATGAGGCCGTCGATGCGTTGCATCAAGCCAGCGTGTTCTTCGTGCTCGACAAGGGCAGCGACAAGGATGAACTGGTGCGCCTGCGCAAGGCCATCCTGCAACGCTACCGGCCCGAGGGCGGCTATCGCCTGGTACAGGTGGCCGACCCGTTGCGTGACGGCCAGGCGGATGACTACCTGGGGGCCGTGCATGACTGGCACCGGCAGCGTGCTGCCCTGTATGCCCAGCTGATCGAGCAGGCGCTTGGCACCGGGGAAACCGGCGCCTTTCTGCTGTGGGGCGAGCCCACCCTGTATGACAGCACCCTTCGAATACTGGACCTGGTCCGCGAACGCGGGGTGGCGCTACGCTTGCGGGTGATCCCGGGTATCAGCAGCGTGCAGGCTTTGGCGGCACGTCACCAGGTGCCGCTCAACCGTATCGGCGAGCCGCTTACCGTGTTGCCAGGGCGGCACCTTGCCGGGCAGGGCCGCATCGACAATGTGCTGGTGATGCTCGACGGGCAGTGCGCGTTTGCCCAGCTTGATGACCCAGGGTTGATGATCTACTGGGGGGCTTACCTGGGCACCGAGGATGAAGTGCTGATTGCCGGGCCGTTGCAGGCGGTGAAGGCGCAGATCCTGGCGGTGCGCGAACGGGAGCGGGCGCGCAAGGGCTGGATCATGGATACCTACCTGTTGCGTAGGGAGCTGTAGTTAGTGGAAGCCTGTGCCGGCCTCTTCGCGGGCAAGCCCGCGAAGCAGGCGACACCGATCTCAAGGGTTACCCAGAATGGCCACCACCTTGTCCCGCAGCTGGTCGATGCTGAACGGCTTGCCAATCAGGTGCATGCCCTCCGGCACATTGACGCTCTCGGCATAGCCACTGGCGAACAGCACCGGCAACAGCGGTCGCAGTTCGCGTGCCTTGGCCGCCAACGCTTCGCCGCGCATGTCCGGCAGCCCCACGTCGGTCATCATCAGCGCCAGTGCCTGGCCCGGGTCTTCGAGAATGCGCAGCGCAGCGCTTGCGTCTTCCGCCTCGATGACCGTGTAGCCCAACTCGTCAAGCACTTCGACCATCAGCATGCGTACGATGTCGTCGTCTTCGACTACCAGAAGGTGCATGGTTCGGGTCCTGTGCAAATGAATGTCTTTAATCTGTGCGCCAGGCGGCGGCAGAAGTTCCCCGAGGATACCGATCCCTGCAATTGGATGGAACGATTGGCGCACACCACCTTCAAATACTGGCTAAATGCCCTGCCAGACCCGCCAAAGCTGGTTAGACTCGCTTAACAGGACGGCGCAGTGGCAGATGACAACATCGATTGATCCGCCACGCTTTTCAATGGACTTTTCTTGCTCGGGCCTTTTCTCATGATTCAAGCAGCCTCGATGGACCAGCGAAGCTTTCGCAAGCTGTTGAGCCGCAACGTCGGCCTGCCCCTGGGGCTAGGCCTGCTGGGGGCCGTGGCCTTCGTCGCGGTGATCAACTACCTGCTGTCGGCCATGCAGTGGGTCGAGCACACCGACCGGGTGATCGGCAATGCCAACGAGACAGTCAAGCTGTCGATCGACATGGAAACCGGCATGCGCGGCTTTCTGCTTACCGGTGATGAGCGTTTTCTCGATCCCTACGAGGTGGCCAAACCGCGCATTCTCAGTAGCTTGCAGGGCCTGCGCGGCATGGTCGAGGACAACCCGCAGCAGGTTGACCGCATCGACCGGCTTATTGCGCTGCAACAAGCATGGAACGAATTTGGCAGCAACATGATTACGCTGCGCCGTAATGACGGGGCCTTCCGGGAGTTGATCGGAAACGGGCGAGGCAAGCGCCTGACAGATGAGATCCGCAAGGAGTTCGACAACTTTATCGGCACTGAACAGCAATTGCGCATGGCCCGCAACGAGAAGGTCAGCACCGTCACCGTTACGGCGATTTCGGCATTTGTGTTGTTCATCGTCGGCCTCAGCGCCTTACTGGCCTACCTGGGGCGGCGCGACCTGCTGGCGCTGTCTGTCACCTACGACGAAAACCTCAAGGCCCAGCAGCGCTCGGCCGAACACCTGGAGCACCAGGCCTGGCTGCGCAACGGGCAGACCCAGCTGGCCGAACAAGTACTGGGCCAGCTAACCCTGCCCATGCTCGGTGACAACATCCTGCGCTTCTTCGCCGCTTTCCTGGGCAGTGTGGTGGGGGCGGTGTACGTGCGTGACGAGCATGGCCGCCTGGTGCGTGTGGCCAGCTATGGCCTGGATGCCGAGGAGCTGGCCCGCGAGCAGGTGCTGGGCGATCACGAAGGCCTGTTGGCCCAGGCGGTGCGCGAAGGCCGGCTGCTGTGCCTGGACGACCTGCCCGAAGACTACTTCCAGTTCAGCTCCGGCCTGGGCAGGGGCCTGCCACGCAGCGCGATGTTGATGCCAGCCAGCGACGACGGGCGAATCAATGGGGTGCTGGAGCTGGGCTTCCTGCGGCCGTTGCAAGAGCGCGACGAAGAACTGCTGCAGCGGGTGGGTGGCAACCTCGGCATTTCCATCGAAAGCGCCCGCTACCGCCAGCGCCTGCAGGAAGTGCTGGCCGAAACCCAGCAACTGAACGAAGAGCTGCAAGTGCAGCAGGAAGAGCTGAAAACCGCCAACGAAGAGCTGGAGGAACAGTCCCGCGTACTCAAGGAGTCCCAGGCCCACCTGGAAACCCAGCAAGCGGAACTGGAGCAGACCAACGAGCAGCTGTCCGAACGCACCGAGGCGCTGGACCGCAAGAACGACGAGCTGACCCAGGCTCAGGAAGAGCTGCAGGCCCGTGCCGACGAGCTGCAACGTTCAAGCAAGTACAAGTCCGAATTCCTCGCCAACATGTCCCACGAGCTGCGCACGCCGCTGAACAGTTCGCTGATCCTGGCCAAGCTGCTGGCGGAGAACGGCGAAGGCAACCTCAGCGACGAACAGGTCAAATTCGCCGAGTCCATCTACTCGGCCGGCAACGACTTGCTCAACCTGATCAACGACATTCTCGACATCGCCAAGGTCGAGGCCGGCAAGCTCGAAGTGCGCCCCGAAAGCACCCAGGTGGAACGCCTGGTCGAAGGCTTGCGCGGTATGTTCGAGCCGTTGGCCGGGCACAAGGGCCTGGGCTTCGAGGTCAACACCGAGCCACAGGTGCCGGCCACCCTGTTTACTGACCGCCAGCGCCTGGAGCAGATCCTCAAGAACCTGTTGTCCAATGCCATCAAGTTCACCGAGCGCGGCCAGGTCAGCCTGAACATCGGCTACCAGCCCGGCACCGGCATCGTCTTTGCGGTGCGCGATAGCGGCATTGGCATTGCTGCCGACCAGCAGCAGGCGATTTTCGGCGCCTTCCACCAAGTCGATGGCACCAGTAACCGCCGCTATGGCGGCACCGGCCTAGGCTTGTCGATCTCCCGCGACCTGGCGCATTTGCTGGGTGGGCAGATCAACGTCGACAGCAGCCTTGGCCAGGGCAGTGTGTTCAGCCTGATCTTGCCGGAGCGCTATGAGCGTGTGGGGCAGGGCATCGAGCCGCTCAGCCTGCGCCCGGCGGTGGATACGCTGCCACCTGCCCCGCAGGTGCCGGTGGCGGCGGCGCCGAAACGCCCGGTGCCGGCGTTTGCCGACGACCGCGAGCGCGCGCCGTTCGGCAACCGCTGCATCCTGGTGATCGAAGACGAACCGAACTTCGCCCGGATCCTCTTCGACCTGGCCCACGAACTGGGCTACAGCTGCCTGGTGGCGCAGGGGGCCGACGAAGGCTTCGAGCTGGCCGCCCAGTACATCCCCGATGCCATCCTGCTGGACATGCGCCTGCCCGACCATTCCGGCCTGACCGTGCTGCAACGCCTGAAAGAGCAGGCCAGTACCCGACACATTCCAGTGCATATCATATCCGTGGAAGACCGGGTCGAAGCCGCCATGCACATGGGCGCCGTCGGTTACGCAGTGAAACCGACCAGCCGCGAAGAACTGAAGGAAGTATTCGCCCGCCTGGAGGCCAAGCTGACGCAGAAACTCAAGCACATCCTGCTGGTGGAGGACGACGACCTGCAGCGCGAGAGCATTGCCCGCCTGATCGGCGACGACGATGTCGAGATCACCGCCGTGGCCATGGCCCAGGATGCCCTCGCGCTGCTGCGCGAGAATATCTACGACTGCATGATCATCGACCTCAAGCTGCCGGACATGCTCGGCAACGAGTTGCTCAAGCGCATGACCGCCGAAGATATCCGCGCCTTCCCACCGGTGATCGTGTACACCGGGCGCAACCTCACCCGCGAAGAAGAAGCCGACCTGCTCAAGTACTCGCGGTCGATCATCATCAAGGGAGCACGCTCGCCGGAACGCCTGCTCGACGAAGTGACGCTGTTCCTGCACAAGGTCGAATCGCAGTTGTCCAATGAACGCCAGCGCATGCTCAAGACTGCGCGCAGCCGCGACAAGGTGTTCGAGGGCCGCAAGGTGCTGCTGGTGGACGACGACGTGCGTAATATCTTCGCCCTCACCAGCGCGCTGGAGCACAAGGGCGCGATCGTCGAGATCGGCCGTAACGGCCGTGAGGCCATCGAGCGCCTGGAGCAGCATGACGACATCGACCTGGTGCTGATGGACGTGATGATGCCGGAAATGGACGGTTTCGAGGCCACCCGGCTGATCCGCCAGCAACCACGCTGGCGCAAGCTACCGATCATTGCCGTGACCGCCAAGGCGATGAAAGATGACCAGCAGCGTTGCCTGCAGGCCGGAGCCAACGATTACCTGGCCAAACCGATCGACCTGGATCGCTTGTTCTCGCTGATCCGCGTGTGGCTGCCGCAACTGGAGCGAATTTGACTAGCGAACGTAACACCGACATCGAAATCCGCTTGCTGATCGAGGCGATCTACCTCAAGTACAGCTATGATTTCCGCAATTATTCCGGCGCCTCGATCAAGCGCCGGATCCTGCATGCCTTGCGCCAGTTCGACTGCCTGACGGTGTCGGCACTGCAAGAGCGCGTGCTGCACGACCCGGGCATGTTCATGCAGTTGCTGCAGTACCTGACGATCCCGGTCAGCGAGATGTTCCGCGACCCGGGGCACTTCCTGGCGTTGCGCAACGAAGTGGTGCCGCTGCTGCGCACCTGGCCATCGATCAAGGTATGGATTGCTGGCTGCAGCACGGGCGAGGAGGTGTATTCGATGGCCATCCTGCTGCGCGAGGAGGGCCTGCTGGAACGCACCATCATCTATGCCACCGACATCAACCCGCACTCGCTGGACAAGGCCAAGCAGGGCATCTACTCGATGCAGAGCATGCGCGGTTACGCCGAGAACTATCGCATTGCCGGCGGGCGCCGGGACTTTTCCGAGTACTACACGGCGGCCTACGGCAACGCCATCATGGACAGCACCCTGCGCGACAACGTGACCTTCGCCGACCACAGCCTGGCTACCGACAGTGTGTTCTCCGAAACCCAGCTGGTGTCGTGCCGCAACGTGCTCATCTACTTCAACAAGGAACTGCAGGACCGCGCCCTCGGCCTGTTTCATGAGTCGCTGTGCCACCGCGGTTTCCTGGTGCTGGGCAGCAAGGAGTCGGTGGACTTTTCCGCCTACAGCGAGCGCTTCGAGCCGCTGGTCAAGCCCGAACGGATCTACCGCAAGTCATGAACGGCGTGCGCGCGGTGGTCATCGGTGCCTCGGCTGGCGGCGTGACGGCGCTGTTCAAGGTGCTGGGTGCCCTGCCGGCCGGCTTTGCCATTCCGGTGGTGTGCGTATTGCACTTGCCGGATGACCGCCACAGCCAGCTGGCCGAGGTCCTGCAGCGCCGCCTGCACCGGCCGGTGTGCGAGGCGCGGGACAAGCAGCCGCTGCACGCTGGGCAGATCTATGTGGCTGGGCCGGGCTACCATCTGTCGGTGGAAGGCGACCTGACCCTGTCGTTGAGCCAGGAACCACCCGTGCATTTTTCGCGGCCGGCGATCGATTACCTGTTCATGTCGGCGGCTGATGCCTACGGTGACGGGTTGCTTGGTGTGCTGCTCACCGGCGCCAACGAGGATGGTGCCGAAGGCTTGGCCTATATCAAGCATAATGGGGGCCGGACGGTGGTCCAGGACCCTCGCGACGCACAGGTGGCGCTGATGCCGGAGGCCGCGTTGGCCTTGCATCAGCCCGACCATATTCTTTCTCTGAGTGGCATCGAGCAGTTGCTTGCTGCCCTGGAACCTAGCGCATGCTAAGCCACACCATCGCCAAACTGCTGATCGTCGACGACCTGCCGGAAAACCTGCTGGCCCTCCAAGCCCTGATCCAGGGCGAAGACCGCGAGGTGCACCAGGCCCAGTCGGCCGAGGCAGCGTTGTCGCTGTTACTTGAGCACGAGTTCGCCCTGGCCATCCTCGACGTGCAGATGCCGGGCATGAACGGCTTCGAGCTGGCCGAGCTGATGCGTGGCACGGAAAAGACCCGCAACATCCCCATCGTCTTTGTCACCGCCGCCGGGCGCGAGATGAACTATGCCTTCCAGGGCTACGAAAGCGGCGCAGTCGACTTCCTGCACAAACCGCTCGATACCCTGGCGGTGAAGAGCAAGGTATCGGTGTTCGTCGACCTGTACCGCCAGCGCAAGGTACTCGACTTCCAGCTGCAGGCCCTGGAGCGCAGCCGCCAGGAGCAGGCACAGTTGTTGGACCAGCTGCAAACGGCGCGAGCTGAGCTGGAGCATGCCGTGCGCATGCGCGACGATTTCATGTCGATCGTCTCGCATGAGGTACGCACCCCGCTCAATGGCCTGATCCTGGAAACCCAGCTGCGCAAGCTGCACCTGTCGCGCGGCAACCTCGCGGCCTTCAGTGGCGACAAGCTGCAGGCCATGGTCGAGCGCGACGAGCGGCAGATCAACAGCCTGATCCGCCTGATCGAAGACATGCTCGATGTGTCGCGCATCCGCACCGGCAAGTTGTCGTTGCGGCCCAAGGCCTTCGACCTGGGCCAACTGGTGCGTAGCCTGGTGGAGAACTTTGCCGCCCAGGCCACCGCGCTGGAAACACATATCGAACTGCAATGCTGCCAGCCAATGCTGGGCGAGTGGGATGAATTCCGTATCGAGCAAGTGCTGGCCAACCTGTTGTCCAATGCCCTGCGTTATGGAGAGCGCAAACCGGTGCAGGTGCGGGTGTTCGAGCAGGGCAGCCTGGCCTGCGTGCAAGTGCAGGACCAGGGCATCGGCATTGGCGCGGCCAACCAGCAGCGCATCTTCCAGCAGTTCGAGCGGGTTGCCACCCAGCAAGCCAGTGGCGGCCTGGGGTTGGGGCTGTACATATCGGAACAGATCGCCCAGGCCCATGGCGGGCGCATACTGGTCGACAGTGAAGAGGGCAAAGGCGCCACCTTCACCTTGCAACTGCCACTGGCTACATTCGAACAACAGAACGACCAGGCGCGGGCAACCTCTGCCTAAGCCTGGGGTCTGATGGCCAACTGTAAGAAATTCAAGGCGTTAACATGAGTGAAGATGCACAAGATGTGGTGCTGGTGGTCGAGGACGAACCGGCGATTCGCATGATTTTGCGTGATTACCTGGCAGGCGAGGGTTACCACGTGCTGGTGGCCGAGGATGGCGAGCAGGCGTTCGCCATTCTGGCCAGCAAGCCGCACCTCGACCTGATGGTGACCGATTTCCGCTTGCCTGGCGGGATCTCCGGGGTGGAGATTGCCGAGCCAGCGGTGAAGCTGCGGCCGGACCTGAAGGTGATCTTCATCAGCGGCTACCCGGCGGAGATCCTGGAGTCTGGCAGCCCGATCACCCGCAAGGCCCCGATCCTGGCCAAGCCGTTTGACCTGGATACCTTGCATGAGCAGATCCAGTCGCTCCTGCGTTAACCTGCAGTGGCCTCTTCGCGGGTGAACCCGCTCCCACAGGTATTGCACCGGTTTCGAAGGCGGTGCAGAACCTGTGGG
>NZ_JBDJLK010000069.1:0-29826 GCF_039673335.1 Pseudomonas sp. TWI929 | reverse complement strand
GGTATAGCGCTGCCCTTGAGACTTGCGCCATACCTGTGGGAGCGGGCAAGCCCGCGAAAGGGCCGGCACAGGCCACACAAAAACCGCTACCAACCCCTAATCGATTAGTTATAAGATAACATTCCAGATGACATTCATTCCTACCAGCGACCCTCCATGACAAGCACCAGCGCCACCCCCACCTTGCTTACCCAGCGCCTGCAGAGCATCGATGCCCTGCGTGGCCTGGTGATCCTGTTCATGCTCCTGGACCACGTCCGCGAGACCTTTTTCCTGCACCGCCAGGTCAGCGACCCAATGGTTATCGACACCACTGAGCCGGCGCTGTTCGTCAGCCGCACCCTGGCCCACCTGTGTGCGCCGGTGTTCGTCCTGCTGACCGGCCTTTCGGCCTGGCTGTACGGCGAGAAGCACCAGGGCCGTGGCGACGTTTCGGTGTTCCTGTTCAAGCGCGGGCTGTTTCTGGTGGTGCTGGAGTTCACCCTGGTCAACTTCGCCTGGACCTTCCAGCTGCCACCCAGCGTGATCTACCTGCAAGTGATCTGGGCCATCGGCGTCAGCATGGTCGCCATGTCGCTGCTGGTGTGGCTGCCTCGCACCGCGCTGCTCGCCCTGGGTGCAGTCATCATTGCAGGCCACAACCTGCTCGACAGCCTGCACTTTGGCGTGGAATCGGCCCTGCATGTGCCATGGGCGATCCTGCATGACCGCGGCTGGCTGGAATTCTCCGACAGCCTGCGCCTGCGCACGTCCTACCCGGTGCTGCCGTGGATCGGTGTCATCGCCCTGGGCTATGGCCTGGGCCCCTGGTTTGCCCGCGGCAGCGAGACCGGCCAGCGCCAGCAACGCTTGCTGCTGGCCGGGTTGCTGGCGCTGCTGGGCTTTGTCGTGCTGCGCATGTTCAACGGTTATGGTGAAGCACCGTGGAGTGGCTACCCCACCTTTACGCAAACCCTGATGAGCTTCTTCAACATCACCAAGTACCCACCGTCGCTGCTGTTCCTGGCCCTGACCCTGGGCTGCGGCCTACTGTTGCTGCGCGCTTTCGAACGCGCCGGCCAGGCACGCTGGATCAGTGCCCTGGCGGTGTTCGGTGCTGCACCCATGTTCTTCTACCTGCTGCACCTGTATGTGCTGAAGCTGCTGTACCTGGCCTGCGTGGCGATGTTTGGCCTCAACCATGGCGACTATTTCGGCTTCGACGGCATCGCTGCGGTGTGGCTGGGTGCGCTGTTGCTGGCGGTTTCGCTGTATCTGCCGGTCCGCTGGTTCGCCCGGCTGAAGCAGCGTCGCCGCGACATCAGCTGGCTGAAGTACTTCTGAAAAGCGTTTTCACCCGGCGGCGCGATGGTCTACCATGCGGGCCGCCGGTTTCCACCACGGAATTAATAGGGAATCCCAGGCCCGCCAATACGGGCCAAACGGAACTGCCCCCGCAACTGTAGGTGCCGAGCCTGCTCCATCGATGCCACTGGGTTTAACTGCTCGGGAAGGCCGGAGCCGGGCCATGACGCATCAGTCAGGAGACCTGCCGGCCTACATTCACCAACCGGCGGGGTGTCCGGGATTGGCCATCTGTGTTGCCCCTGCTGCAAGCGGGGGCGCGGCGATGCCTGTCCGTGCGTTCATTCCGTGAACTGTCCGATAGGAGATCGCCCAGCATGCTGCCCCGTTTCGCCACCTTGCTCGCCGGCCTTGGCCTCAGCGGCCTGGCCCAGGCTGCCGCCACCCAGTACCCGCTCACGGTCGACAACTGCGGCAAGCCGCAGACCTTCGCCCAGGCGCCGCAGCGCGCGGTCACCATCGGCCAGGCCGGCACCGAGATGCTCTATGCACTGGGCCTTGGCGACAAGCTGGCGGGTACCTCGCTGTGGTTCAACAACGTATTGCCCGAGTACCAGGCGCTGAACGCCAAGGTGCCGCGCCTGGCCGACAACGACCCCAGCTTCGAGGCGGTGGTCGGCAAGCGCCCACAACTGGTGGCAGTGCAGTTCGAGTGGATGGTCGGCGCCCAGGGTGTGGTCGGTACCCGCGAACAGTTCGACGAGCTGAAAATCCCCACCTACCTGCTGCCATCGGACTGCGAAGGCAAGGACAACCTGGTCGGCGCCGACGGCACCCGCCTGCAGGCGTTCCAGGTAGACAGCATCTACAAAAGCGTCAGCCAGCTGGCGGAAATCTTCAACGTGCAAGAACGTGGCACGGCGCTGAACGCCGAGCTCAAAAGCCGCCTGGACAGCGCCAAGGCGCAACTGGCCGGCAAGGACCTGTCGGCCACCTCGGCGCTGTTCTGGTTCTCCAGCGCCGACCTCGATATCGACCCCTATGTAGCGGGGCGCCAGGGTGTCGCCGACTTCATGTTGCGCACCCTGGGCGTGCGCAACGTGGTCGAGTCCAGCGAAGAGTGGCCAACCGTAGGCTGGGAAACCCTGGCCAAGGCCAACCCTACCTGGCTGATCATCGCCCGCATGGACCGTCGTCGCTTCCCCGCCGACGACTACCAAAAGAAGCTGGAATTCCTGCGCAGCGACCCGGTAACGCGCAACATGGACGCGGTAAAGCACGACCGCATCATCATCCTCGACGCCGACGCCATGCAGGCCGGCATCCGCCTGTTCCGTGGCGTACAGACGTTGTCGGCAGCCTTTGCCAGCGGTAAAGCCAGCCAGTGATCAATCGACTGCTACCCTGCATCGCCGTTGCCCTGGCAGCCCTGTTGGCTGCCCTGCTGGCCGGTACCGCCATCGGCGAAACCAACCTGTCGCCCAGCGTGGTCGGCCAGGTGCTGGCCAACCACCTGTGGCACGCCGGCTACCCGGTCGACCCGATCGACGCCGGCATCGTCTGGAACTACCGCCTGACCCGCACCCTGGTCGCGGCGGCCTGCGGTGCCGGCCTGGCCACCTGTGGGGTGATCCTTCAGGCGCTGTTGCGCAACCCACTGGCCGAGCCTTACCTGCTAGGCCTGTCTGCCGGTGCCTCGACCGGTGCAGTACTGGTCGGCCTGCTGGGCCTGGGCAGCCTGGCCTTGAGCATGTCCGCCGGGGCCTTCATCGGCGCCCTGGCGGCCTTTGCCCTGGTGCTGGTGCTGGCCCGCGCGGCAGGCCCCAGCAGCAACAACGCCCAGGTGATCCTGGCCGGTATTGCCGGCTCGCAACTGTTCAACGCCCTGACCGCGTTCCTGATCACCAAGTCGGCCACCGCCGAGCAGGCGCGCGGCATCCTGTTCTGGCTGCTGGGCAACCTCAGCGGCGTGCGCTGGCCTTCGGTGTGGCTGGCCGTGCCGGTCGCGCTGTTCGGTCTGCTGGTATGTCTGTGGCACCGCCGTGCGCTGGATGCGTTCACCTTCGGCGTCGATTCGGCCGCCTCGCTGGGTATCCCGGTGCGGCGTACCCAGTTGCTGCTGATCAGTTGTGCGGCGCTGGTAACGGCCGTGATGGTGTCCATCGTCGGCGCCATCGGTTTTGTCGGGCTGGTCATCCCGCATGCCCTGCGCCTGCTGCTCGGCCCCGGGCACAGCCGCCTGCTGCCTGCCAGCGCGCTGGGCGGTGCGTTGTTCCTGATTGCCGCCGACATCCTTTCGCGCACGCTGATCAGCGGCCAGGTGATCCCGGTAGGCGTGGTCACTGCCCTGATCGGGGCACCGGTGTTCGCGCTGATTCTGGTCAGCCGCCGGGGGCGCCCATGACCGCCATGGCTGCTGTACAGATGGCACCGCTGAGCTGCCACGGCCTGGGCCTGCAACTGGCCGGCAATGGCGTACTCAGCGATATCCACCTCAGTGTGGTTGCCGGCGAAACCCTGGGCATCGTCGGCCCCAACGGCTCAGGCAAGTCTTCGCTATTGAAGCTGCTGGCGGGCCTGCGCAAGCCGGCCAGCGGCAGTGTGCAACTGATGGGCGAAGCACTGGCACAGATGCCCCGCCGCCGTGTTGCCCAGACCTTGGCACTGGTTGAGCAGCAGGCCGACACCCTCGATGCGATCAACGTGTTCGACGCCGTCGCCCTGGGCCGCACGCCGTGGCTGTCAGCCCTGGCGCCGTTCTCCGGTAAGGACCGTGCCATCGTCGAACAGGCGTTGGCCGACCTTGATGCCCTGCACCTGCGCACACGCCTGTGGGGTTCGCTGTCCGGGGGCGAGCGCCAGCGCGTGCATATCGCCCGTGCTTTGGCCCAGCGGCCACAGGTATTGCTACTCGACGAGCCGACCAACCACCTGGACATCCAGCACCAGCTGAGCCTGCTGCAACAAGTGCAGGCCCTGCCGGTGACCACCCTGGTGGCCTTGCACGACCTCAACCAGGCGCTCACCTGCGACCGGGTTGCGGTACTCGACAAAGGCCGCTTGGTCGCCCTCGGCAAACCGTTCGAGGTGCTTACCCCCGAGCGCCTGCTGAGCACCTTTGGCGTCCATGCCCACTACCTCACCGACCCGTTCGACGGCGCGCGCATCCTGCGCTTTCGCGCCCCCTGAACCAGGAAGTTCTGCCCATGTTGTTGCGCCGTACCACCCTGCTGCTCGCCAGCGCCCTGCTGGCCTCGATCGCGCATGCAGAAGTGCATGAAGTAAAAATGCTCAACCGCGGCAGCGACGGCGCCATGGTCTACGAACCGGACCACTTGATCATCGCCCCCGGCGACAGCGTGCGCTTTCTGCCGACCCAGAACGGGCACAACGCCGCCAGCGTACCGGGCCTGCTACCCAGCGGCGCCGAGCCGTTCAAGAGCAAGCTGAACCAACCGTTCGAGCAGGTCTTCAACGTGCCAGGTGTGTACGGTATCCAGTGCATTCCGCACCTGGCGATGGGCATGGTAATGCTGATCCAGGTGGGTGATGCGACTGCAGCCGAGTTGCCTTCCAGCTTGCCGCCACGGGCCAAGGCCCGCTTTGCCGCGCAACTGCAAAAGCTCGGGGCCGGGCAATGAGCCGGCTGTTGTGGGCACTGCCGCTGCTGGGCCTTGCCCCTGTAGCCTTGGCCGAATCCGCCCAATCGCAGAGCAATGGCTTTGTCGAGGATGGCAGCTGGAGCCTCCTCAACCGCAGCGTGTTCGACCAACGCGACTACAAGCACGGTGGGCGCAACAGTGCTGCGCGCAATGCCTACAAGCCGCGCAACGAACGCAATGGCAAGGCCGAGGAATGGGCCTACGGCCTGATAGGTACTTTCCAGTCGGGCTTCACGCAAGGACTGATCGGAGTCGGGGTCGATGCACATGCCTACCTGGGCATGCAACTGGACAGCGGCGGTGGGCGGGCAGGCAAGGCGCGCTTGCTTGGAGTCGATAACGACGGGCACCCAAAGAACGAATACAGCCGTGGCGGTGCGGCGCTCAAGCTGCGCGTATCCAGCACGGTGCTGTCCTACGGTGAACAACGGGTCAAGACGCCCGTGTTCAGTTCCTCCGACAGCCGCCTGCTGCCCGAGACCGCCACCGGTTTCTTCCTCACCAGCAACGAGTTCGACAACCTCAAGCTGGTAGCCGGGCACTTCAACGAAAGCACCGACCGCAACGCCTCCAGCCACGATCAGGGTTTTGTGGTGAACTACTCCAACGGTCGCCAGGGCAACAGTTTCGACCTGGCCGGCGCGGTGTGGAACCCCGACGCGGCCTTCAGCGGCAGCCTGTACACCTCGCGCTATGAAGACAGCTGGAACCAGCATTACCTGGGCAGCACCCTCAGCCATGCGCTGGATGACCGCCGCAGCCTCAGCCTGGACCTCAACCTGTACCGCACCACCGATACCGGCAAGGCGCTGTCCGGGCGTATCGACAACACCACCTGGAGCCTGGTCTCGCGTTACAGCCATGGGCCACACGGCTTCAGCCTGGGCTGGCAACAAGTGGACGGCAACACGCCGTTCGACTACGTAACGCGGGGCGCGATCTACATCGCCAATGCGGTGCAGATGTCGGACTTCAACGCACCCAACGAAAAGTCGTGGCAGGCGCGCTACGACCTGAACATGGGGGCCTACGGCGTACCAGGTTTGAACCTCACAGCGTTGTACGTGCGCGGGTTCGATATCGATGGCACGCATGTCGACCCCAATGGCGGGTATGCGTACCTGGGTTATGGCAAGGGTGGCAAGCACTGGGAGCGGGACCTGGAGGCGCGGTATGTGGTGCAGAGTGGCAAGGCCAAGGGCACCACGTTTTCGCTGAGGCACAACGTGCATCGGGGGAATACGGCGCAGGCAGAGCTGGATGGGGACCAGATACGGTTGGCGGTGGAGTGGCCGCTGGGGGGTGGGTTCTGATGGTCCGCGCTGCCTGACGTATCAGCGCAACTGCAATTGCATATGCGTGGTTTGCCAGACCGGGTCCTGCTCCACATCCACCACCGTAAACCCTTGCCGCTCCCAGAACGCAATCGCGCCAGGCAGAAACGGGTGAGTATGCAGGTACAGGCAGTCGATACCCGCCTGCACCGCCCGCTCGCGCAACGCGCTGAACAATGTGCCAGCCAGGCCATGCCTGCGGTACGCCGGGAGCACGAACAGGCGCACCACCTCGACTACCTGCCCCGCGTGATAATCGAGCTGGGCAAAGCGGTGGTCATAAGGCAGGTAGCCGATTACCGCGACCAGCCGCCCGCCATCACGGGCCCCGAGAAAGCATCCCGCGCCATCCAGGTAAGTCTCGGCGAAATGCGCAAGGTCCCGCGGCAATGGCGCCTTGGCGAGCATCGGGAACAGCTCGCGGCGCGCGCTGTCGACAAACGCAAGCACTTCGGCAATGGCATCGTGTGCCACAGGTTGCAAGGTCCAGTTCGGCATGGGGCTGTTGGCAGTGGTTGGAGGACAAGGTTCTACCCCAGCACAACGCTCAAGGCAAATCATAGGGCTCGTCGTGGCCTGGCGGACCTCGCTATAATCGACAGCCTTCACAGCCCGACCAGGCCACACCATGCCTCGCCTCCAGAAGTTGCTGTTGCCCCTGTTGCTGACTGCCGCCCTCTGCGCCTGCGACCAGAAACCCTCCCGTGAAGAACAGATCCTCGCCCAGCTGCCGCTGCAGGATGCCTACACGCACAACATCGAACGCATGGCCGCGCTGCTCGGCCGCACGCACCCGCAGCTGTCGCAAGCCACCATCCAGGAGGTACTGCGCAAGCATCTGACGGTCGAGGACCAGCGCCAGGACCTGTTCCGCCTGTACAGCGAAAAGAACTTCAGCGACGCCGAGTTCGCCACCATCGTCGCAGCCACCCAGGACCCGGCCAAGGCCCGCGCCCTGGAAGATACCGAAGCCGGCAAACGCCTGAGCGAAAAACTCACCGCGCTGATGCGTGAAACCGCCCGCGACGCCAAGGTGCAGGCCTTGGCGGAGCAGCGCATGCAGCAGGTGGAAGACGAGCTGAACGCGCGGGAAAAGCCAGGCTCTTGATCGCGACCGGCAAGGTCACTCCCCTTTCTTAACCCTTTTCGATCACCCGAGGTCAGGATTGCCACACGCCAAGCACGGATTGCGCCTGGATCTACGTACACTCATTCTGGTGCTCTGCGCCCTTACCGCCGTGGTCATGCTGTGCGCCAGTTATTTCGCCAGCTACCGGGTACAGCGCCAGCTGCTGATCGACCACGCGTTGGAAGCCAACCGGGTATATGCGGCCAAGCTGGCCAGCATCACCGAAACCTTCATCGACAACGCCTTGCAGCAACTGGCGTTCAGCGCCAGCGTACAAGGCCGGCAACTGGGTGACGCCACTGCATTGCAGCGGGAGACCGACCGCGTGCTTGGCCAGAGCATGGCCTTCAATTCCACCTTCGTGATCGATGCCAACGGTGTGCTGCTGGCAATATCCCCCGCCCCGCTTCGCCACCTGGTCGGCAGCCACATGCAGTCACCCGGTGCGCAGGAAGCACTGCACGAACGCCGGCCACTGGTTTCCACACCCTACCTCTCGGCGGCCAACAACCTGGTGGTGGCACTGTCGCAACCCATTTTCGACAGCAATGGCCACTACCTGGGCTATGTCGGAGGCAGCCTGTACCTGCGTGAACGCAACATCCTCAACAGCCTGCTGGGCGAACACTTCTACAAGGACGGTTCGTACCTGTACGTGGTCGACCGCAACCGCCGCCTGCTGTACCACCCCAACAGCCAACGGGTAGGCACCGTGGTGGAGGGCAATGCGCTGATCGATCAGTTGGCGACATTGGACAGCGGCACCCGGCAACTGACCAACAGCCAGGGCGTGGAAATGCTCGCCGGCTTTGCCAGCGTGCCCAGTGCCGGCTGGGGCGTGGTGGCACAGCAGCCACTGGTGCAGACCGTAACGCCCCTGAGCCACCTGGTGCTGAATGTGGTCGGCACATCGGCGCCCCTGGCACTGGTGGGCTGCCTGCTGCTGTGGTGGCTGGCCCTGACGATCGCCCGCCCGCTTTGGCAATTGGCTGCGGGTGCCCGCTCGATGGACCGCGCCGGCACCGCCGAGCGCCTGCATCGGGTGCAGGCCTGGTACTTTGAGGCGGCAGAACTCAAGCGCGCGCTGCTGTTCGGCTTGAACTTGCTGCAGGAGCGCATCGGCCGGCTCAACCGTGATGCCCAGACCGACCCGCTGACCGGCCTGGGCAACCGCCGCAGCCTGGAATTCAGCCTTTCGCTGCTGGAAGCTGAGGGGCGGGCATTTTCGGCCATAGTGCTGGATATCGACCATTTCAAGCGGATCAATGACAGCCATGGGCACGAGGTGGGCGACCAGGTGCTGCGTAGGCTGGCAGAGCTGATGCGACGCTGTTGCCGCGAAGGTGACCTGCTATGCCGTACCGGGGGTGAAGAATTCCTGATGCTACTGCCGGGGGCCAGCCTGGAGGTGGCGACGGTGGTAGCCGAGCGGCTGCGGGTGACAGTGCAGGATACGCCGGTGGAACCGGTGGGGGCGGTGACGGTTTCGCTGGGGGTGGCGCGCTGGAATGGCGAAGCCGGGAGCGAGCCGGTGGAGGTATTGAGTGAGGCTGACCGGGCGCTATACCGGGCCAAGCAGATGGGGCGTAATCGGGTAGAGATTGCCTGAGTTTGGTGTTTCTGCTGTACCGGCCCTTTCGCGGCGGTTCGATGCCTCGAAAAGGCCGGAACAGACACTTCAACAGCTCAAGGCAAGCCAATTGCCAACTGTGAAAGATGAACTTAACTGGTTGTAACAATCTTTGTCATAAATCTGCAGTGTTTCAGTCATAGGATTGACCCCAACCTGACATTTTCATTTCATGGATGAGCGTCTCATGCGTCGTGTGGTTTTCAATCAGAAAGGTGGCGTCGGCAAATCCAGCATCGCCTGCAACCTCGCTGCTGCCAGTGCTGCCGAAGGCTACCGGACTTTGCTGGTCGACCTCGACCCGCAGGCCAATGCCACCTACTACCTGACCGGCCTGGTCAATGACGCGATTCCTGCCGGCATCGCCGACTTTTTCCGCCAGACCTTGTCGCCAGTCACCGCTGCTGGCAAGAAACACCGCGTGGCGATTACCGAAACCTGCTACAGCAACCTGCACCTGGTTACCGCCAGCCCAGACCTCAGCGACCTGCAGAGCAAGCTGGAGAGCAAGTTCAAGATCAACAAGCTGCGCAAGCTGCTGGTGGAGCTGGGCGAGGACTACGAGCGGATCTACATCGACACCCCGCCCGCGCTCAACTTCTACACCTTCAGCGCGCTGGTGGCAGCCGAGCGCCTGCTGGTCCCGTTCGACTGCGACAGCTTCTCGCGCCAGGCCCTGCATAGCGTCATGGCCGAGGTTGAAGAGTTGCGCCAGGACCACAACCCGGCATTGCAGGTGGAAGGTGTGGTGGTCAACCAGTTCGCCGGCCGCACCGCGCTGCACCATACCTTGGTCGAGCAGTTGCGCAATGAAGGCATGCCGGTGCTGCCGGTGTACCTGAGCAGTTCGATCAAGATGCGTGAATCGCACCAGGCGTCGGTGCCGTTGGTGCATCTGGCGCCACGGCACAAATTGGCGATGGAGTTTGTTGATTTGCTTGACCTGCTTGAGCGCGCGGCCTGACTGACCCTGGGGGCGCTCTGCGCCCCCAAGTTCGCTAATTCAACTCAATTTCAGCAGCCCGCTGCGCCCTTCGCGGCAACCGCACCACCGCATACGAAACCGCAATCACCGCAATCGCAACCAGGCACTGCCCCAGGCTCACCTGCATGCTTGGGTCAAAGGCCATGCTCACCAGCACCGCCACTATCGACCCCGTCACCAGCAGCGGCAACCACGGGTGCCCCCACATGGCAAACTTCAGCGTGCCCTCCGCCACCCATTTGCGCCGCAGCTTCAGCTGCGACAGGCAAATCACCAGGTAGACGAACAGGAACACCGTACCCGACGAGTTGATCAGGAACTGGAACACGGTATCCGGCCACAGCGCCGCAATCACCACGCAGCCATAGCCCACCAATGTCGAGGCAATCACCCCGCGCACTGGCACGCCGTTGCGGCTGACCTCGGCCACCCAGCGTGGCGCCTCACCGTTGGAGGCCAGTACGTAGAGCAACCGCGACGAGGTGTACAGCCCGGCATTGAGCACCGACAGCACCGCCACCAGGATAACCACGGTAAGCATGTCGCCCGCGCCGGGAATACCGATATGTTCAAGCGTGCTTACGAACGGCGATTTGCCAGGCGCGATCGCGGTCCACGGCTGCGCCACCACGATGAAGAACGTCGCCAGCACGAAGAACACCAGGATACGCAGCATCACCGTGTTGACTGCCTTGCGGATGTTGCGCGACGGGTCTTCCGATTCTGCCGCCGCCAGGGTGGCGACTTCAACACCGGTCATGGAGAAGATCACCACCACCACACCCGTGAACAACGAGCCCACGCCGTGCGGCAGGAACCCGCCGTGTTGGGTAAGGTTGGCAAAGCTGGCGCTGGAGCCGGGCCACAGGTTGAACACATACAACCCCGCCACCACCAGGAACACCACGATAGCCGCTACCTTGATGCCAGCGAACCAGTACTCGGCCTCGCCGAACGAGTGCACCGACATCAGGTTGAGCAGGGTCATGCCGACCATCAGGCCAAGGGCAACGACCCACACCGGGATAGCGGGCAGCCAGGCGTTGATGATCTGCCCGCCGACCACGGCCTCGAAACCGACCACGATCACCCAGAAGTACCAATACAACCAGCCGGTCATATAGCCGGCCGGGCGCCCGAAGGCCAACCGGGCATAGTCGACGAACGAGCCTTTGGCCGGGTGCGCGGCGGCCATCTCGCCGAGCATGCGCATCACCAGCGCTACGATCAGCCCGGTAATGGCATAGGTGATGAAGGCACCCGGCCCGGTTGACGCGATAACCGCGCTGGACCCTACGAACAAACCGGCCCCGATCACACCGCCCAGGGCCAGCATACTGATGTGCCGGGTCTTGAGGGCACGCTTGAGACGCGGGTCATGCTCCGACTGAATCGGCATTGGTTGTCTCCTTTTATTATTGGTAATCGACATTGCCGCTTCAGGAGGGTATGCACGGCGCGGAATACGGCCTAGCGCAAAAATGCAGGCGTGCACGCGCTGGCCTGTACAAATGTATGAAAGGCGAGAAGGTTCATGCGGCCGCAGCCGCGGACCCTGTGGGAGCGGGTTTACCCGCGAACACCGGCGCAGCCGGTGCCATACACCGCGTCGCCTGCTTCGCGGGTAAACCCGCTCCCACAGCGTCCGCGGCGCGATTACAGAAAGGGGCCGTGTCAGTCAGGCTGATGCAGAACAGCTACCCTGGCGGGCACTCCCGCGCACCGCCTCGGCCAGTTTGCGCAGGTTGGCCTGGTGGGCATTCACCAGGCTGGCGATGCTGTTGTCCGCCGCTGTCTGCAGCGAGGTACGGCAGGTCAGGTCAGCCTGCCCAGGCTGTGTCAGGCGCCATACCGCCTCCAACGAGGCGTAGCGCCCCGGAATCGTGTCGAAGCGCTGCACGTCCACCCGCAGCGACGCCTTGCCGTTGCCGACCGGGCCGCCCAACTGGTCCTGTAAAGCGCTGCGGAACTCATCCACCAGGTTGGCCCCCCACCACTCCGTCTCCAGAATGGCCAAGCCGCTCTGCCCTTGCCGCACCACCAGTTGCGGGCGGTCCACCTGCGGCGGCACGGCCACCCTGTCCACCTGGATGCGCTGGCCAGTGTCGCGCACCGGTTCGCTCGGTACCAGCGTGTGATAATTGTTCATGGTACTGCTGCAGCCCCACAGCATTGCCAGCAGGCCGGCCCCACACACATTGCGCAGTCGATGCATCGGCTGTCTCCTCAGGGTTCAAGGTCTGCGGCCCCGGCCGCTTTCGGTCGCCCACGAATCAGCGACTCGGGGTGCCGGCCCAGGTAATCGGCAAGGTCACGCAGCGAACGCGACATGCGCTCCAGTTCGTCGAGGGTTTCGCCCATCCGCTCGCGCTGCGGCGAGTCTTCGGAAATGGCCGAGTTGGCCGTGCGCAGGGTCTTGTGCACTTCCTCCAGCGCCACCTTCACGTCCGGCAGGGTTTGGCCATTGAACTGCTTGAGGCTGGCGCGCAGTTCACGCAAAGTGCCGTCGAGGTTGCCGGCGATGCTCTCCAGCGGCAGTTTCGCGATCCGTTCCACCACCCGCTGCAGCTGCTCTTGCAATTGCTCCAGGCTGCCGGGCAGCGTAGGAATCATGATGGGGTCTGCAGCCATGTCGAAGGCCACCTTGGGGGCATCCGGGTAGAAGTCCAGCGAAATGAACATCTGCCCGGTGATCAGGTTGCCGCTGCGCGCCTGGGCCCGCAGCCCATGCTCGACGAATGTGCCGATCAGCTGCCGCGCACCCGCCATGTCGCCCTCGGCGTGCTTGAACGCAGCCAGCATCTTGCCGCGCACCGGCCCCAGCCGCTGCGGGTAGATCACCGCATCGACCACCACCGGGAAGGTCTGCCGGACGGCATCGTAATCGAGCTTGACCGAGGTGACGCGGCCGAACTCCACACCCTTGAACTCTACCGGGGCACCCACCGACAAGCCGCGCATGGCCTGGTCGAAGCGCAACTGCAGGTACTGCGCCTGGCCAGAGGGAGGTGCCAGGGCCGTATCGCGGTCGGCAAACAACTGGAAGCGGGCCTGGTCGACAGCAGGCTCGGCTTGCGGGGCGAAATCGGGCGAGCCAAACGCCAGCCCGCCCACGAGGATGGACGACAGCGATTCGGTATCGACCTTCAGGCCGTTGGCACTGATCTGCATGTCGACACCACTGGCATTCCAGAAGCGCGTATCGGCAGTGACGAAGCTGTCGTAGGGTGCCTGCACGAACACGCCAATCTCCACTCCTTTGCCATCATCCTGCAGGGCAAACGACACCACCTCACCCACCGGGATCTTGCGGTAGTAGATAGACGAGCCGACATCCAGCGAGCCCAGGTCGCTGGCGGTGAGGAAGAAGCGCTTGCCCTTTTCGTCAAAGGTAATCGGCGGCGGCAGCTCCAGGCCGGTGAAGGATTTCTCCGGCACTTTCGACTCGCCGGAATCGGCCCCGATGAAACTGCCCGAAAGCAGGGTGTCCACCCCGGAAACGCCACCCGCGCCAATGCGTGGGCGCACTACCCAGAAGCGCGCACCCTGGGTGGCGAACGAGCGGGCGTCGTTGGACAGCTGCACCTTGGCGACCACGCTTTTTTTGTCATCGGCGAGGTCCACCGTGGTCACTTCGCCAATCACCACACTGCGGTATTTCACCTGGGTCTTATGTGCCACCAGCCCTTCCCCAGTGTGGAAAGATATTGAAATCACCGGCCCCTGTTGCATCCAGTTGCGCACCACCAGCGAAGCGCCAATCAGAATCGCCAGGATCGGCACGATCCATACCAGCGACACACTCCAGCGCCGGGTGTGTACTTCAACCTGCCCTGCGCCCTCGCGCTTGTCAGTCTGTTGCCCCATCAATGCGGCCTCCCCTCGTTGGCATGGCTATCCCAGATCAGGCGTGGATCGAAGCTCATCGCAGAAAACATGGTCAGCACCACCACCATGCCGAAAAACAGGATGCCCACCCGTGGTTCGATGGTGCCCAACCCGTGCAATTGCACCAGCGCTGCCACCAGCGCCACCACCATCACATCGAGCATCGACCAGTAACCGATCAGCTCGACAAAGCGGTACAGCTGCGAACGCTGCCGGCAGGCCCATGTGGACCGGCGCTGGGAGGTATACAGCAACAGCCCGAGCGAAAAGAACTTGATGGCCGGCACACCCACGCTGGCAATGAAGATGATCAGCGCGATATCCCAGGCCCCGGCCTCCCAGAACTCCAGCACGCCACCGCCAATGGTGCTTTCGCTGCCACTGCCAAGCATTTCGGTGCGCATCACTGGCAGCAGGTTGGCGGGGATATAGAAAACCAGCGCCGCCAGCAAAAACGCCCAGCCGCGGCTGATGGCATTGGCCTTGCGCCGGTGAATGGCGGCACCACAGCGGTCACACGTGTGCGCACCGCTGCCCAGCTCGCAGGCCTGGCCGCAGCCATGGCACAGGCACAGGCCCAGGTCGTCGGCGTTGGCCGGGGTGTTCATACCTGCTCCCATAAGTCGCGGATGTCCTTGCCGGCAATATGGATGATCAGCATGCTCAGCGCGGCCAGGGCCAGCAGGCCGATACCGGGGATCACATCGAGCAACCCCGCCAGCTTGATCACCGCCACCATCGCCCCCAGCAGGCACACCTCCAGCATGCTCCACGGCCGCAGGCTCTCCAGGCCGCGCATGCACAGGGCAAAACCGGGGGCGCGTTGGCCGGCCAAGGCAAAACTCAGCACCCAGCACAACACGGCAATCTGCAGCACCGGCGCAAAGATGATCGCCAGCGCCATAACCAGGGCGATGAACGTGATACTGCCGTGACTGAGGATCGCTACCGAGTCCCACAACGTGGCCGAATGGGTGAGCCCCTGCATACCGATGGTCATCACCGGGTAATAATTGGCAAATACCAGCAGGATGCCCCCAGTCACACTCAGTGCCAGACGCTGCTCGATGGTCAGTGACCGGTGCCGGTACAGCACGCCGCCACAGCGCTGGCAAACGGCGCGCTGGTGCTTGAGCAGTGGCGCACGGTGGTACACCGTGTCGCAATATTCGCAGATGATCAGATCATTGCTGTTGCTCATGGTCCTTCCCGCGTACAGCCCGGCCCAGGCTGACATCCGTTGACAACAATCGATTGGGTTCAGCCACGAAACAAGGTAGTACCTGACGCTTCGTCAGCAAGCCTAGTCGGGAAAGATGCACTACGCCGGTTATATTCGATGACAGTAAGGGGATATTCGCCAGTGCCTTTGCAAGTTGCCGCAAGGCTCCGGGCAAGTAATGCCCGGAGCCTTGCACAGGGTTACTCCAGCAACTGCTCCAGGCTCGGGTCACGCATCACGCGCTGAACCGGCTGTTGTTGTGTGCTGCCAGCCGGGGCGGCCATCTTCAACTTCATGCTGGCAACTTTGGCGCAGGCATTGCTGCCATTAGCGTAGATACCGCCCATGTCGCACTTCCATTGGTAGAAGTTCACCAGGCCACCGGACATCTGCAGGCTGTAGTCGGTACTTTGCGTACCCGGGGTAAAGGCATGCCCTGCCGGTATGTTCTGGAACCATTTCATCCACTCTTCCGAGCCGGGCTGCGGCGGGTTGGCCTGGAATAGCGGATTCATGATCGCCAGTTGCGGCGCTTCAGCGGTTGCGTGGCAGCTCAGGCAGGAGCTGTTGGGGTTGTCCACCGGCCCATTGAGGCGGCCGTTCCAGCCCAGGTGGGTGGGCGGCAACTCCTTGGTATTGGCATTGATGGCGGTCTGCTTGAGGGCCGGATTGATCCGGGTCCGGGTTGGCTGCGGGTTGGTAAATTCATTGGTGATGACCTGCGGGTCGTTACCCCACATCACCCCCACCGGTACCAGGTTGTCCCAGCTGGCCTTGCTGCTCATGGCACCGTTGTACTGGAAGGTGCCGAAGATCCAGCCGGTTTCGGCAATGCGTGTGTCGCGCACGGCGATGTCCATCTGGATCAAGGCCACGTCCTTGAGCTTGCGGTTGGCCGAGGTGAAGGTATCGGTGATATAGCCCTGCCACAGCACCGGGTTGACCAGGAACGGTACCGTACTGCGGTCGATATCGGCGAACAGCGCCTTGCACACCACCGTGCCATTGGCAAAACTATTGGGCTCAGAGGCAGGGCTCGGGTCGGGGTTGTTCGGGTCTTTCCACACTTGCCCAAGGGTGTAGGCGCCGATGTCGTTGTAAATGCCCACGGCATAGGTCTGGCCGGTGGCGGTCTGCGTGCTGGCCAGCTGCTTGGCCTGGATCTGCGCTTCCTTGGTCAGCCCGTGAATGCCCTCGCGCCCCAGTGGGCCGTAATGCTGCCAGGGCATGTGGTACCACTGCCGCAACTTGTTGCGCTGCACATACCAGTCCGCTTCAACGTTGCCCTCCAGGCAATAGCGCTTCGCTGCCTCCATATAAGGGCGCCAGGTTTCGAAGTTGTTGTCGCGGTTGTCTGGCAACTTGCCGAAGAACGCCGGCATGCCATTGGGCGGTGAGGTCGGGTAGCTCTGGCTGAGGGTGAAGGTTGGCCCTTTGTAGCTGCTGGGCGGCGCATAACCATAGTCCGGGTATGTCCCGGCCTGGGCGGCAAGGCTGAACAGGGTGGCCGTCATGGCCAGTGTGGCGAGTGTTCCGTGGGGCTGCTTCATCGATGATCTCCTTGATCGGCTGCACACCTGGCATCGACCGGGCGCGTGCCCATGGCCGATGCAGGGACTCCTTTATTGTTTTCGGCGCGGGTTCAGCCGAACCCGGCCGGCTTTCACGGGTGAGTGACTGGCGGGTGGCACACCTCCTTGCCGGCTTTTTTGCCGGGCAAACACGTACGGCCCCGGCCTGCTGGCCAGGGTTGATCGAAAGCGTGTGTAAACGGGGTGTGCGCAGGGGGATGCGGGCTGTGCCGCCTGTCGACTCCTGTCGAGCGCGTGCCGTTCTTCCTTGCTATCAGGTGTAGGCGAAACGGCAAAAACTGCCATGCCTGGCGGCAGGTTTTTTGACGCCAGCAAACCGTTCGGCTCTTTGCCAGGTTTTACCGCCGCCTGCCCTGCCGCCAGCGCCTGGCCGAACTATCCTGTGAAACGGGATTTCCGCTTGCCGGAGGTGAGCCATGCGTACGTTCACGTGGAGTTACCTGCTGGTGCTGCTGTGCGCGGCATCGGCAGCCCAGGCGCAGTCGGTAGTGCCGCTCAAAGGCCAGAGCAGCCAGCAGATGCAACTGGATATCAACGATTGCAATACCGTCGCAACCAATGCCGCGAACAGCACCGCAACGTCCAATGACCCTCATGTCGGCGGCCGGGTACGCGGTGCCGCTGCCGGTGCCGCCGCCGGTGCAGTAGGCGCGCAGGTGCGCGGCAACCAGCACGACGAGCTGTATGACCGGATGGGTGATGATGCCAAGCAGGAATACCGGCAGAACCGTGCCGGCGAGGTAGCCGCCGCAGGTGCCGCGGTGGGTGGCATGCGCCAGCGCCAGGAGCGGCGCCAGGACCGGCGCGGCCAGGACGAAGCAAAAACCCAGGCCCATGCCAGTGCCTACAGCGGCTGCCTGCAGGGCCGCGGCTATCAGGTCAACCCTTGACAGCCCTCAAACTTTTCGCAGTACCTGTAGGAGCAGCCCATTGCGACACAAGGCCGCCCCTACAGGTTTTGTGCATGCCTTGAATGCGATGCAGGCCAGACTTCAGAACTTTGCCAGTTCCTCCCGGCAAAACTCCACGAACAACTGCGCCGGCTTGGTCAGTTGCACCCGCTTCAGGCGCGCCGCCGCCAGCCCCGACAGCGCCACCGGCTCGGCGATGTCCAGCATGGCCAGGCGCTGGCCGTCGTAGGTGTACTCCGAGTGCGGGCGCGTCACCAGCAACGAAAAGCCGAAGCCTTGCCCGACCATGCCACGCACCATCTCGATCGATGGCGAGCTGAAGACGATGTTCGGCGTCAGCCCCATTTCGTTGAACAGGCTGACGAAATAGGTGCGGCTCGGGGCCACGTCCAGCAGGATCATCGGCTCCGGGCACAGGTCGCGCAGCGACACCTGGGCCTGGCCGGCATAGCGGTGCTTTTCCGGTAGCAACACATAAGGCTTTTGTGGCGGCATCAACGGCTCGGCCTCGATGGTGCCATCCAGGTCGTGGTCGTAGAGAAAGGCCAGGTCGAAGGTGCCGGCGGTCAGGCCCTGGATCAGCTCCTGCTGCTCGCCGTCGCGCAAGCGGATATCCACGCCCGGGTAGCGCTGGCGAAAGCCGGCGATCAAGCGCGGCAGGTACAGCGGTGCCACGGTTTCGAAACAACCGATGTCGATCTGCCCGGCAACGGTGTCGTTATCGGCCAGGGCGTTCTGCTCGAATTCGTGGGCCATCTGCAGCAGCGACTTGGTCTTGGCATAGAAGCGCTTGCCACTGGGCGTCAGCGATACGCCCTGGGCGTGGTGGCGGATGAACAGCTGCACACCGAAGCTTTCTTCCAGGCTCTTGATGGCCGTGGAAATGGAGGGCTGGGCAATGTACAGCTGGCGTGAAGCCTCGGCAACGCTGCCGGCCTCCACGGTAGTGACGAAATACTTGAGTTGTCGCAAGGTATAGGCAGCCACGGGTACCTCATTGACGCCGGCCTGGGCGCGCGGTGATCGTGCCTGTCACTTTACCCTTCTGCGCCCGCCTCCGGTGGCAGGGCGATGAAGGATTTATCTATGGCTTGAGCAGGTTTTTTGTAGGTGGCGACTTGCGCCGCCACCTCGCGCTCACTCAAAGAAGATATTTGCCGGTACGCAATCATCGCCAATCAGTTTGTACCCTGGCGGGCACGGCATTCCTATTACCGGACCTACACCGCGTTTGCGCCTAGACAGTACCTTCTCGGGTTGTTCACTTTCCAGCGGGCCGTGGTCGGCATCTTGCAGTTCGTTGACGGGTTCATCTTGCATGTTTTTTACTCCTGATCCATGTGATGTTGCCCAGGCAAGGTTAAAGTCCTCATCTGCACTAACCCATCTGGACCCCCCCCCATCCACTGGTCAATTACCCCCGAACAGCTTTACTGATACTTATCGCCCAAGGCATTCGGTGTGCGCTTATGAAGATCGTGGTCACCAGCATCCTCGTCGACGACCAGGCCAAAGCCCTGGCTTTCTACCACTACGTACTTGGTTTCGAGCCTAAGCATGATATTCCCATGGGCCGGCACCGCTGGTTGACCCTGACTTCGCCCAACGACCCCAACGGCGTCGAACTGCTGCTGGAGCCGGATGCACACCCGGCGGCCAAGGTGTACAAGGCCGCGCTCAAGCAGGACGGCATCCCCGCCACCTCGTTTGGCGTGCGTGACATCCAGGCCGAATACACCCGGCTGTGCGCGGCAGGCGTGCAGTTCACCCAGCCACCCACCGACATGGGGCCGGTCACCGTCGCCGTGTTCGATGACACCTGCGGCAACCTGATTCAGATCGCCCAGAAGCACTAGTGGCACCCGTCATTACGCGCAACGACAAGGATTACAAATGCGCCACGAATTCAGTGAAGTACTCAACGACCTGGTCGACTACTTTTTGCTCGGCGATATCCAGCTGCTCGAGCGCTTCAAGCAAGACCATCAACTGCCCGATGACCTGGCCTACGCATTCACCCATGACGACAGCGGAGACCAGGCCGTGCGCGACGGCATCGTGCTGCCGCTGGCCGGGGTCGATAACCTGCCCTACCGTATTCTGTTCACCCTGGATAACCACACCCCGGCCCTGCGCGAACCCGGCAGCCGCCTCAAGCACCGGCGCAATGGTTATGTGTTGCGGGTCGAACACGGTGCGCTGATGCTGTACACCTGGCGCATCCTGCAGCACTTCACGCCGAAGACGCTAGGTGACCTGATGGCGCGCTACCAGGTGCCGGGGCGGCCGATCATCGAGCTGGACAATGGCTGGTATGACGTGGAAGTGCTGGCGGGTGCGCTGGTGCGTGACGGGTTGTACGAGCCGGCGTTCGAGTTTGTGTTGAAGAAGCGCTTGAGCCGGGGCGCGGCAGCCGGCGTGGATACCGGGTATGCCTTTGGCCTGCGTGGGTACTTTGATTGATTGATCGCCTGTACCGGCCCTTTCGCGGCGGTTCGACGCCTCGATGAACCCGCTCCCACAGGGCCCGGCAATACCCTTGCAGGAGCGGGTTTACCCGCGAAGAGGCCGGTACAGGCGGCCTCGCTGTTCAGGTGTGGTTGATATCCCGGTCCTTGGTCTCCGGCAGGAAGAAAATCCCCAGCACCGCCGTCATCACCGCAATCACGATCGGGTACCACAAGCCGTAGTAGATATCCCCGGTCGCCGCCACCATGGCAAACGCCACAGTCGGCAGAAAGCCGCCGAACCAGCCGTTGCCGATGTGGTAAGGCAGCGACATCGAGGTGTAGCGGATCCGCGCCGGGAACAGCTCCACCAGCCAGGCAGCAATCGGGCCGTAGACCATGGTCACGTAGATCACCAGGATGGTCAGCAGCAACAGCACCATCGGGTAGTGGATCTTCGCCGGGTCAGCCTTTTCCGGGTAGCCCGCCTCTTTCAACGCACCGCCCAGGGTTGCGGTAAAGGCGTCGTTCTGCACTTTGAAGTCTGCCGCCGCCAGGCTGCTGCCATCAAAGCTCGGCAGTACCCGCTCACCAATGCGGATCTGCGTCACGCTGCCGGGTTCGGCCGCTTCGTTGGTATAGGGGATGGCGCGCTTGGCCAGCAGGCTCTTGGCGATATCACACGAGCTGGTGAATTTGGCCTTGCCCACCGGGTCGAACTGGAACGCGCACTGGCCAGGGTCGGCCACCACTACCACCGGGTTCTGCTCCTGGGCGACGAACACGTCCGGGTTACCGTACTCGGTCAGCGCCTTGAAAATCGGGAAGTAGGTCAGCGCAGCGATGATGCAGCCGGCCATGACGATCTTCTTGCGGCCAATGCGGTCGGACAGGCTGCCAAAGAAGATGAAGAACGGCGTGCCGATCAGCAATGACCCGGCAATCAGCAGGTTGGCGGTTTGCGGCTCGATCTTGAGCATCTGCAACAGGAAGAACAATGCATAGAACTGCCCGGTGTACCACACCACGGCCTGCCCGGCGGTACCGCCGAGCAGCGACATGATCACCACCTTGAGGTTGTCCCAGCGCGCGAACGACTCGGTCAGCGGCGCCTTCGACGCCTTGCCCTCGGCTTTCATCTTCATGAACACCGGTGACTCGTTGAGCTGCATGCGGATGTACACCGAAATCGCCAGCAGCAGGATCGACAGCAGGAACGGCACCCGCCAACCCCAGGCCTCGAACACCTCCGTGCCCATGGCCGTGCGGCAGGCCATGATTACCAGCAGCGAAAGGAACAGCCCCAAGGTAGCCGTGGTCTGGATCCAGGCGGTGAAGAAACCGCGCCGGCCCTTGGGTGCATGTTCGGCCACGTAGGTGGCCGCGCCGCCGTACTCGCCACCCAGTGCCAGGCCCTGTAGCAAACGCAGGGTGATCAGGATGATCGGCGCCGCCACGCCGATCGAAGCGTAGCTGGGTAGCAGGCCTACCACGGCAGTAGACAGGCCCATGATGACGATAGTGATGAGAAAGGTGTACTTGCGCCCGATCATGTCACCCAGGCGGCCGAACACGATGGCGCCGAACGGCCGCACGGCAAAACCGGCGGCAAAGGCCAGCAAGGCAAAAATGAACGAGGTGGTTTCATTGACCCCGGCAAAGAAGTGCTTGGCGATGATCGCCGCCAGTGAGCCGTACAGGTAGAAGTCGTACCATTCGAACACTGTACCCAGGGACGAAGCGAAGATGACCTTGCGCTCCTCCTTGGTGATACCGCGTTGGGGCGCGCTACTGCCCGTGGATGCGCTGTCGAGAACCGCCATGGGTTGCCTCCGTCATGTCATCATGCAGGCCGGAGCACCTCACACCCATTTCACCGTCGCACCCAGGCCCTAGGGCTTGCTTTGGTTGCGCGAAGCACGACGAGGCGGGCCGCCTCGGATCGCAGCAAGGTAACTGAAGCATAATCGGCTTTACCGGGATATCCACCCGCCGGGTCACAGGCAAGAGGGCTGTATGAACGACGAGGTCACACAGGGCTGGCGGGGTGACATCTGGCTGGCTGACGACCACTGCCTGCTGCTGGCTACGCTGGGCAGCACCGACAGCCACGTGCACTATGCGCATCAGGTGCTTATTGGCCTCGATGCCGATGTCGAGGTGCTGCTGGGCGAACAGCGTTACCGCGGCCCACAGGTGTTGATCCCGTCGCGGCAGCCCCATGCCATTCTCAGCCACGGCGTGCCCAGCCTTACCCTGTTCGCCGAACCACTGGCATTCGACCTGGCAGACCTCGCCCTGGCCTGCGAACAAGCCGGCAACAGCCCAGAGCAACTGGCCGAGCGACTGCGGCACTGGCCACGCCGCCGGCTCGACCCGCGCCTGGTGAAAGCGCTTGAGCGTATCCGCGCGCTGGGCGAACAGGCCTTGCCAGCCCATGAGCTGGCCAGTACTGCGGCGCTGTCGATCAGCCAGCTGGAACGCCTGTTCAGCGACAAGCTGCAGCTGTCGGTGCGGCGCCTGGTGCTATGGCAGCGCCTGCGCGTAGCCTTGCAACTGGCACTGGATGGCGCCAGCCTGACCGAGGCCGCCCTGGCAGCAGGGTTTGCCGACTCGGCGCACTTCACCCGCAGCGTCCGCCGACAGTTTGGCTTGAGCCCCGGCAGCGCCTTGCGCCAGTTGCGCCTACGCTCGCTCGGCTAGTGCCTGGCGCAACGCCGTCGGCAGCGTGGCAGGCCGATGTGCGCCGCCGTTTACCCAAGGTTCCTGCAATTGCGCCACATAGGCCTGCGGGTAGTCGGGCCGGTCACCTATGCCCATGTCATCGTCCGCCAGTGCATAGCCCGGCAGGTGCAGCGCCGTGCCCAGCAAACGGTCCCATACCGGGAAGAACAACGCGAAGTTGACGTCGCCGGTGGTGCCGTACTTCAGGTGGTGCAAGCGATGCACCGGTGCCCAGGCAAACACGTGGCGCAAGCCGCCGATACGCATGTCCACATTGCTGTGCTGCAGCAACAGCTGGATCGACACACTGAACGCCAGCAGCGATGCCACCTCGACGGGCAAACCGAGCAGCAGCAACGGCAAGGTGCCGCCCAGGGTTTCAAGCAGTTGGTGCACGGGGTGCTTCATCAAGCCATTGAAGCCGTACAGGCGGGTGACGCTGTGGTGTACTGCATGCAACCTCCACAGCAATGGGCTGCGGTGGCTGGCGTAATGCACCAGGGTGATGCCCAGGTCGGCCATGGCGATGGCCAGCAGCAACTGCAGGGCCAGCGGCCAGTGCCCAGGCCACAGGCCGGTTGCCGGCAGCCAGCTGGCCAGCAACGGGATGGCTGCCACGCTGCTGATGGTCAGGCACTCGTTGACCAGGGCATGGCACAAGTCGCGCCGGCCCTCACCTTGGCTTTGGTTCCAGGCGACCTTGTAGGGGATGAGCCGTTCGCAGGCGAACGACAGCAGCACCGCGCTGGCCAGCAGCGACAGCAGCCATAGCGGGCTTGCTGCCAGTGACAGTGCGGCACTGATGAAACCGAAGAAGAACAGCGGGG
The DNA here is from genome assembly GCF_039673335.1 of Pseudomonas sp. TWI929. Taxonomy (NCBI): domain Bacteria; kingdom Pseudomonadati; phylum Pseudomonadota; class Gammaproteobacteria; order Pseudomonadales; family Pseudomonadaceae; genus Pseudomonas; species Pseudomonas sp. TWI929. The sequence goes on along the minus strand of NZ_JBDJLK010000069.1, from coordinate 6,191 downwards.
CATAAAGAATGCGCATGGGCAACTCCAGGTAGACAGGAGCCGCCGGTGTTGACGCAAGTGCCACATCGGCGCTTGAACGAACGGCGCATGAATGCGGGGCGCGGTCCCCGTGTAGGAGCGGCCTTGTGTCGCGAAAGGGGTGCGAAGCGCCCCCAGGGTCTTCACAACATCTCAAAATTGCCGGGACCGCTTTGCGGCCCTTTCGCGACACAAGGCCGCTCCTACACGGGGACCGCGTTCAATTAGAGAGAGCCTTTACTGCAAGAACTGCACAACTTCTGCCAGCACCTGTTCGGCCTGCTCCCGGTGCGGCACATGCCCACAGTCTTGAAGCAAACGCACCCTGCCCGGCCCGCCAGCCAAGGCCAGCAGCCGCTCGGGGTGCGCCGGTGAACCGAACTCGTCGTTATCGCCATGCAGGCTCAACAGCGGGCAGCGCACCTGCGCCAACATGGCATCCAGGTTCCAGTCGGCAAAATCCTCGGCCAACCAGTTGTCCACCCAGGCACGCAATACCCATTCGGCCTTGCTGCCGTGGTAACGCTGCAACCGTTGCAACTGCCCCGGCTCGGCAAACTGCAGGTCGGCTGCGCGAATGCCCTCCAGGGTGCGCGCTTCGACAAATGCCTGGGCCGACTCGGTAATCAGCCCCACACACAGGTTGGCGAACGCCGCCGCGCAGGCCACGGCCATGCCGCCACCAACGCTGTGGCCGAAAACGATGAAATCGCCAAGGCCAAAATAGTCGCGAAGCACCGTGAACCCCTGCCGCGCCTCGTTCTCGACAAAGCCCAGGCGTAACAAGCCCGGGTGTGCGTCGGAACGGCCAAAACCCAGGCGGTCGTAGGCGATTACCCGGTGCCCGGTAGCTTGCGCCAGCTGCGCCGGAAAGTCGCGCCACAAGGCGACGCAACCCAACGAATCATGCAGCAGGACGATGGGCGCCCCCTGCGCCTGCGGCGGCAGCCATTCCTGGGCGAACAGCTTACCTTGCGCAGTATTGATCCAGTGCTCGTGGCTGTGCAGCTTGCTCATGGCGCCCCCACGGCAGGTACCGGCCCTTTCAGCTCGACCTGGTTGCCATCCGGGTCGTAGCAGTACAGCGACAGCCCTTCGCCTTCGGCGCCATAGCGCTTCTCGGCAGGCTCCACCTTCACCCCCGCAGCTTGCAGGTAGGCGGTCAATGCCGCTTCATCAAAGGGCTCGATACGCAGGCAGAAATGATGCAGGTTGCGCCCCTCGGCCCCCGGTGCCGCCCCACCGGGCTGGCCCAGCGGGCCGTCCAGGGTCACCAGGTCGATCATCGCTGTGCCAGTGGCCAGGTGGACCATGCCCAGGTCTTCACGCACGCGGCTGACCGTGCAGCCGAGCAGCCCGGTGTAGAAAGCAACACTGCGCGGCAGGTCACTGACCCGCAATACGAGGTGGTCGATATGCTTGATGGCGAACGGTCGCATGCCGGGGCTCCTTGTGGCCTTCAGGCTCCTGTAGATTCACTCCTACAGAGATTGGGCTTTTCCGCAGCCACCATAGCCCAGGTGCACACGGCATGACCAGAATCAGCTACTCGTTTACCAACCGTTGCAGCACGCGCCCTTCATGGCGGGCCAGGATACGCAGCAGTTGATCGACCAGCGCCCGGTCCGGTGCATCCAGATGGAAGTGGTGCCCGCCCGGGTGCCAGGAAATCTTCGCCTGGCTGGGCAAGGCCGCCTGGCGCCGGGTAAAGGCCTCGCCGGTAAATGCCCCCTGGCGGCCGAACAGCAGGTACAGCGGGCAGTGGATCTGGCTGAGCAAATCACAGGCTTCACGTTCGGTCAGTGGCATGGGTTCGGGCAGCACCAGGCGCGGGTCGTGGCGCCAGCAGTAACCATCGCCCAGCTGCAGCAGGTCGCGCAGCGCCAGCAGCCGCGCCGCACCTTCCGACAGTTCGGTGTCCAGGCGCTCACGGCGTTGCACCAGGGCTGTGTCGAGGTCATCGAAGCGGCCGACGTCCGGCTCGGCAAAGCCCGGCAACTGGCTACGCTGGACCATGCGCTTTAGCCGGTAGGCCCGCGCCAGGTGCTGCACGCGGTCGTCTTCGGCCACCGTGAACGGTGCGCCCATGCCGTCGAGGAAGGTCATGCTGGCGATACCGCTGGTCATGGCTGCCAGCAGCGACGCCACCCCAGTGCCCATGCCATGGGCCAGTACATGAAATTGCCCCAGGCCCAGGCTGTCGGCTACCGCCAGCATGTCCTCGGCATGTTCCCACAGGTAATAGCCACTGTCGTGGCGGCGATGGTCGGAACGGCCATGGCCAACCAGGTCGGGAGCGACCACGAAGCAGCCGTCGAGCATGGGTGCCAGGCGCTCGAAAGAGGCGGCATTATCCAGCCAGCCATGCAGGGCCAGCACCGGGATGCCGTCTTGCGGCCCCCAGCAACGCACGGCAATTTCAATGCCGTTCAGGTCTAGCAGGTGATCCTTGGGTGTCGATGAAGAACGCATGGGTACGCTTCCTGACTTGAAGCCTGGTACGACCACACCAGGCCAGATACGCCGCCGGCCCCTTCGAATCCTGTCGCCAGCGGCAACCCTTGCGCCGGGCCGCGCAGGGCTCCGACACGCTACCTTGGCGCAAGGTCAGGTGCCCCACTGGCCCATCACCGACCGTGACTTAACCGTCACCGACCCTTACTGGCCGCGCAGGTCTTCGAAGAAGGCCTGCCGGCCATCCACCTGGCTCGACGCCCGCGGGGCTACTGCGGCTTCGCCATTGGCCGCCTCCACATGCCAGTAGCAGTGCTGCACCGCACGGGTCACCGCCACATAGGCCAGGCGCTGCACTTCTTCCTTTTGCGCGGTATCGAACGGCTGGGCATCACCGGCCTTGCCCAAGCCGGCCTGGCGATACACCTGGTTCTTGTAGGGTGAACTGGTCAGGTACTGGCAGTCGCCCAGCATGAACACCACGTCGGCCTGCAAGCCCTTGGCGCTGTGGTAGGTCAGCTGGCGCAGCCTGCGCTGCTCGGCCGGCAGGGCTGCCTCGGCGTGCAGCACGCTTTGCAGGTGCTCGTTCATCAGCGCCCTGTCACTGCCCTTGCGGTACAGCATCATCACCGTCTCGCCGCGCTGATAGTGCTCGATCAGTGTTTCGCCCAGCGCGGCCTCGTCACGGTCGAACACCTTGACCGGCGTGGCCGGCAGTTCGGCCGCCGGGCCACTGGCACGGGCCTTCTTGCCGGTAATTGCCGGCGTGCCCTTGACCAGGTGCTCGGCCGCGTCGATCACCTGCTGCTGGCAGCGGTAGTTGTCAACCAGCATCACCCGCGTGTTGGCCGGCGACGGGAAGGCCTTGGTGAACTCCATGAAGTACTTGGGCGAACTGCCGCGCCAGCCGTAGATCGACTGCCAGTCGTCACCCACGCACAACAGCGACGAGTGCTGGGCATGGCGCCCGGTATGCATGGCCGGGCCGCGCCGGCGGATTTCGGCAAGGCTGGCGCGCAGCCAGCTGACGATTTGCGGCGACACATCCTGGAATTCGTCGATCATCAGGTGCGCCAGAGGCCGCAACAATGGGTCGGGCAGCAGTTGCAGGTTTTCCGGGTTGTTTTCGCCGAACAGCGCAAACATGCGGTTGTAGCTCATTACCGGCGGCGACTGGTCCAGCAGATGCGCTTCCAGGGCCTTCCAGTACAACGCCAGCGCTTCGAAGAACAGTGCATCGCTGTCGCCGGCCGGGAAGCTCATCGCCGCCACCGCATTGTTCACGTCAAGGCCAAGGTTTTCGATGAAATTGGCCGCAGCGACAAAAGCATCCAGCAGCGGCGCCGGAGCCAGCTCGCCCTTGACCTTGTATTCGAAGCCGGGGCCAGCCACGGCATCACCGGCCAGCGACGCCGCCAGGCGCCGGGCCATGGCGTAGTTGTCGAGCCAGATCAGCGGCCTGTCGCAGAACGCCTGCAACAAGGTGCGCTTGACCGCCCACTCGCCGCGCACCGCCAGCTTGGCGCCGGGGCGCTGGTACTGCGCGCTTTCCGCCGGGTCGAAGCCCAGCACCACCAATGGCCCGTCACCCGCCAGGCGACCATGCACATGGAAGCGGCTGCCACGAATGTCGACAGTCTCGCGGCACGGCTCGATACCCTTGATCGGCCAGGCGCCAGCGGCGAACCACAGGTCCTCGATCACGTCGCACAGTTCTTCGTCGCGCTGGGCAGCCAACTGGGTTACCTGGGCGCGCTTCTGCACGTCGGGGTTGTTCGGGTCCAATGGCTTGAGCTGCAAGGCTTCGCTGCGCAACAGGCCGACCAGCTCGGCAAAGCGTGGGCTCTCGCCCAGCACGTTGCTGTAGCACTGGTTCAGCTGTTGGCGCTGGGCATCGTTCAGGCGCAGGTCGAAGGGGTTGCTGTCGGCCTCAGCCTCGCGCCCGGCAGGCATCTCGTTGCCCAGCGTTTCGAAGGCACGCACCTGGTCGAAGCCCGGCAGGCTGCGTACCAGCGGCAAAATGCGCGAATGGAAAGTGCGCACCAGCTCGCGGGCCTGCAACGGTTGCAGGTTGATCTGCCACAGGGCAAACACTTGCAGCAGGCGCTTGATGAAGTCCTTGCGCGACTCGCGGGTGAAGGTGACCACGGTCATCGCGTCCAGTTCGTAACCCAGGTAGTGGCGCAGCAGCAGGATGCGCAGCACCAGCGAGGTCGACTTGCCCGCCCCGGCCCCGGCCACCACGCAGGTGGACGGCGTGTCGCTGAAAATCAGCTTCCATTGCGCGGCGCTGGGCTGCGCCTCGGCGGGCAGACGCTGGGCAACATCGGCCTTGAAGCGCTTTTTAAGCTCAGCCGTCAACGGCAGGCGCCAGTCGTCGAACAGCTTGTCGTCCTGGCCGGGTACGGCGGCAGTGTCGGGGCGGGTATCACGAATCACCAGCACCTGGCGCCCAGCCTCATACCCCTCCACCCGCCCCCGCTCGAAGCCGTCACGCAAGCCATCGGCGTGGCCACTGCGCTGGCCGGTGGCGTGGCCCAGGAACCAGGAATCGCGGTGCTGCGCCTGCAGGCGGGTCAGGCCCCGCCCCAACAGGCGCGCGGCCAGGCGGCGAAACCAGGGTAGTTGGGAAGGCGGGGTAAGGTCGGCGGGGGCCTGGGGTTGCTCGTGGGCCACGGTCACTCCGTTGAAAAACAAAATCAGCCGGCATGTTCGCCGCATCGACAAAAAATCGCCAGCGAATGCTTGCAGATCAGTGGATTAGGCGATGAAGCGGATAATTACTAGCACAAAAAACATCCATTTAATAGATTGTTTTAAGCCGATATTTACGCTTATTTTCGATGTTTCTTTAGCGCATCATGGCGTCATTCCACTGATTCAAGGAGCACGACCATGCTGCAACTGCGACCGTTCGAAAGCCTCGGCCACGCCAACCACGGCTGGCTCGACGCCCACCACCATTTCTCGTTTGCCGAGTACTACGACCCGGCGCGCATGCACTGGGGCAACCTGCGGGTATGGAACGACGACCTGATCGCCGCCGGCAGTGGCTTCCCGCCGCACCCGCACCGCGACATGGAAATCATCACCTATGTGCGTGAAGGCGCGATTACCCACCAGGACAGCCTGGGCAACAAAGGCCGTACCGAAGCGGGTGACGTGCAGGTGATGAGTGCCGGCAGCGGCATCGTGCACAGCGAGTACAACCTGGAAGACGTCGATACACGCATCTTCCAGATCTGGATCGTGCCGGAGCGCACCGGTGAAGCACCGCAATGGGGTACCCGGCCGTTCCCCACAGGTGAACGTGGCGAAGGCTTCGTGACCCTGGCCAGTGGCCGTGTCGGTGACGAAGACAGCCTGCAGATACGCACCGATGCACGGCTGGTGGCTGCCACCCTGAAGGCGGGTGAAACCGCCGAGTATCGCTTCGACGCCGCACGCCGGGGCTACCTGGTGCCGGCCAAGGGGCTGGTGGAAGTGAACGGGTTGCGGGCCAAGGCGCGCGATGGTGTGGCGATCGAGGAAGAAGACGTGTTGCGGGTGACCGCTATCGAGGACAGCGAGATCGTGTTGGTGGATGTGGCCTGAAGCACATCACTGTCGCCACAATTGTAGGTGCTCTCCTGTGGGAGCGGCCTTGCGTCGCGAAAGGGCTGCGCAGCGGCCCCAGGATTTCAGCGTCACAGCAGAAATCGCCGGGGCCGCTTTGCGGC
>NZ_JBDJLK010000068.1:0-30163 GCF_039673335.1 Pseudomonas sp. TWI929 | reverse complement strand
ATACTGCTTGGGTTTTTAAGAAACCCTAAACTTGGCTCAGCAATCTCAAATGACTATGTGATTTCTCGCATGGCCACTTGTGATGCTGATAATCTTTTTGACTATCAGTCCGTACTCACAAGCACCCACACGAATTGCTTGATTCGATTTGTTAAAGAGCGTTTGGTTAAGAGCTTTTCGTCTCAACCGAGGCGCGCATTCTACGCTTTCCTCATTTGCTGTCAAGCGTTTATTTTGAAGTTTTTTGCGAGAAACTCGTTTAGCTTCAAACACTTGACTCGCTGCGATCTCTCGTAGCGGGAGGCGAATTCTACAGCGTTTAAAACCGCTGTCAACCTTCTTCTCAACCGCTGACGATCAGTTGATCGTAGCCCTTCCAGCGCTTTCCGAATCGGCTAACTCGTTGAATTTCAAGGAGTTTGTCGTTCCGTTGTCGCTGGAAGTGGGGCGCATTATAAGGGGATTCGAAAGCGCGTCAACCTTTAATTTCAAGAAATTGAAATATAAGGGGAAAGGACCGTGTCAGGGCCACCATGTGCCTGCTTCAACCCTTGCAGCCCACCCCATCCTCAAACCGCCCTACCCTGCTTCCTGGCCAACCTGGGCAACACCCGCGAAACCGCAGGAATCCTCAACCCCATCAACACAACACCAATAAAGGCATAAATCGCCCACTCCCGCAGATCCGAACGCACGATCCACAAAAAATGCAGCAACCCCAACCCCAACACCGCATACACCAACCTGTGCAGCTTCTTCCACCGCGCCCCCAACCGCCGCTGGCTATACCGGTTCGAGGTAACCGCCAACGCCAACAACCCAAGAAACCCCAGCGCCCCCACAATAATGTAGGGCCGCTTGCGCAACTCCACCGCCAACTGCCCCCAATCCAGCCCCAGGATAAAGAACAGGTAAGCCAGGATGTGCAGCACGATATAGGCAAACACCCACAACCCCAGCTGCCGCCTCACCACGACCCAGCCCGACCAGCCCGTCAACTTCTGCAACGGCGTCATGCTCAAGGTAACCAGCAGGAAGGTCAGCGCCCCAAGCCCCAGGCGATCCATCATGATCTTTCCGGGATCAGGCCCCAGCAGGTTCATCGCCGCCTCATACAACCACCACATGGGGAACAGGCTCCCCACGACGAAGATGGCCAGGCGAAACCAGGGATAGCGCATCAATAGTTCTTCCGCAGGTCGAGCCCGGTATACAGCGACGCCACTTCATCGGCATAGCCATTGAACATCTGCGTCTCCCGAACATTGGGACTGAACAACCCGCTAGGCAACCGCCGCTCACGCGCCTGAGTCCAGCGCGGGTGGTCGACCGTCGGGTTCACATTGGCATAGAAGCCGTACTCATCCGGCGCCAGCCCCTGCCAGGTTGTACCGGGCTGTTCAGCCACCAGGCTGATACGCACGATCGACTTGATACTCTTGAAGCCATATTTCCAAGGCACCACCAGCCGTAACGGCGCACCATTCTGATTGGGCAGCTCCCGGCCATACATGCCCACCGCAAGGATAGCCAACGGATGCATCGCCTCATCCAGGCGCAGCCCTTCTCTATACGGCCAGTCGATCAAGGCGAAACCCGAACGCTGCCCAGGCATATGCTGCGGATCCTTCAGTGTTTCGAAGCGCACATAACGCGCCCTGGAAGTCGGCTCGACTTGCTTGAGTACCTGAGCCAAAGGAAACCCCAGCCACGGTATGACCATCGACCAGGCCTCAACGCAACGCAGCCGATAGATACGCTCTTCAAGCTGATAGGGTTTGACGAAGTCTTCTAGCGCATAGCGCCCGGGCTTGCCCACCTCGCCATCCACCACAATTGACCACGGCTCGGTCTGCAGGCTGTCGCCATTGGCTGCCGGGTCGCCCTTGTCGGGCCCAAACTCATAGAAGTTGTTGTAGTGGGTCGCATCCTTGAACGGCGTGATTGCCTCGCCCTTCACCGTTACCGCCTGCCAACGTGTAGCCGCAAGCTTTTCGGTGAACCAGCCCGGAGCATTACCGGCCTGTACATCGGCATAACGCGAAACCTCGGCAGCGCCCACCCTGCCGGGCAAAGCGCCCAGGGCCAGGCCGGCCAATGAGCCACCCAGCAAGGTACGACGGGAAAGGTAGATGCCTTCGGGGGTGATCTCCGACGCCTTGCACTCGGAAGACCTGGGTAGCTTGATAAGCATGGACGGCTCCACAGCACTGGATAACGGATGTACCAGTAAGACTATGGAGCCGGAGGGTTATTCCAGCATTAAGCGTTTTTCACGCTTTGCGCCGGCGCGCCTTAAGCAGGAACTGGATCGGGCCCGAGGCCGCGTAGGCAAGGAAGATCAGCAGCAGGATACGCGGCGGGTCGCTGAACACCACGGCAAACACCAGCACCACGGCAAGGATCGCCACAAACGGCACGCGGCCTTTGAGATCCAGCTCCTTGAAGCTGTTGTACTTGATGTTGCTGACCATCAGCATGCCGGCAGCTGCCACCAGCAGCGCCACCAGGAACGACAGCTTGGAGCCCTGGATGCCGTAATCGCTGAACGCCCACACGGTACCTGCAACCACACCGGCAGCAGCCGGGCTGGCCAGGCCGATGAAGTAGCGCTTGTCGGCGGTGCCGACCTGGGTATTGAAGCGCGCCAGGCGCAGCGCCGCACCGGCTACATAGATGAAGGCGACCATCCAGCCGACCTTGCCCATGTCACCCAGCGCCCAGCCGAAGGCCAACAAGGCCGGGGCCACGCCGAAGGCGACCATGTCCGACAGCGAGTCGTACTCGGCACCAAAGGCACTCTGGGTATTGGTCATGCGCGCAACACGGCCGTCCAGGCCATCGAGCACCATGGCCACGAAGATGGCAATGGCGGCAAAGGCGAAGTACTTGCTCGCCTCGCGCGGGTCACCGGCACTCAGGGCGCTCTGCGCGCTCATCGAGCTGATGATGGAATAGAAGCCGGCAAACAGGTTGGCGGTGGTAAACAGGTTGGGCAGCAGATAGATGCCACGGTGGCGCACCTTGCGCCCTTCGGCGTCATGCCCTTCTTCAACGTGCTCATCGACAGGTAGCAGGCTTTCGGCGTCGGAGGCCTTGTTCGGCTCTTCGGGACGTTCGCTCATGGAGGGTACCTTGCAGCAGGATGGAAAATGTTCGACACGGGCCTGCGAAACAGGTTCTGACGGCAGGCCACTGGTCTGCTTTATACCAGAAGCTGGCTGCCAGAACGAAAAAACGCGGCCGAAGCCGCGTTTTTCATGTTGCGTTGTTACTTAGTTCTTGGCTTTATCGACGATCTTGTTCGCCGAGATCCAAGGCATCATCGAGCGCAGTTGCTCACCGATGATTTCGATGCCGTGCGAAGCGTTGTTACGACGCTTGGCGGTCATCGATGGGTAGTTGGTAGCACCTTCGGAGATGAACATCTTCGCGTACTCGCCGTCCTGGATGCGCTTCAGAGCGTTGCGCATGGCCTTGCGGGATTCTTCGTTGATGACTTCTGGGCCGGTGACGTACTCACCGTACTCGGCGTTGTTGGAGATCGAGTAGTTCATGTTGGCGATACCGCCTTCGTACATGAGGTCAACGATCAGCTTCAGCTCGTGCAGGCACTCGAAGTAGGCCATTTCTGGCGCATAGCCAGCTTCTACCAGGGTTTCGAAACCGGCTTTGACCAGCTCGACGGTACCGCCGCACAGAACGGCCTGCTCACCGAACAGGTCGGTTTCGGTCTCGTCCTTGAAGGTGGTTTCGATGATGCCGGTACGGCCGCCACCAACGCCAGCAGCGTAGGACAGCGCGACGTTCTTGGCGTTGCCCGAAGCGTCCTGGTAGATAGCGATCAGGTCAGGAATGCCGCCGCCTTTGACGAACTCGGAGCGAACGGTGTGGCCCGGGGCTTTCGGCGCGATCATGATCACGTCGAGGTCGGCACGCGGAACAACCTGGTTGTAGTGGATCGAGAAGCCGTGGGAGAAGGCCAGGGTAGCGCCCTTCTTGATGTTCGGCTCGATTTCGTTCTTGTACAGGGCGCCCTGGAACTCGTCCGGGGTCAGGATCATCACCAGGTCAGCCGCAGCGACAGCGGTAGCAACGTCGGCAACTTTCAGGCCGTGGGCTTCAGCCTTGGCAACGGTAGCCGAACCTTTACGCAGACCGACAGTAACGTCTACACCGGAGTCCTTCAGGTTGCACGCCTGAGCGTGGCCCTGGGAGCCGTAACCGATGATGGCGACTTTCTTACCCTGGATGATGGAAAGGTCGCAGTCTTTATCGTAGAAAACTTTCATGAAAATACCCCTGGTTATATCTCGGCCCCTGCGGAGCCATCGCTAATTTTTGAATTTAGATGCTGAGCACTTTGTCGCCACGGGCAATGCCGGTAACGCCGCTGCGCACGGTTTCGAGAATCGATGCAGTGCCGATTGCCTGGATGAAGCTGTCCAGTTTGTCGCTGGTACCGCTCAGTTGTACGGTGTACACGCTGGCGGTCACGTCGACAATCTGGCCACGGAAGATATCCGTGGTGCGCTTGATCTCGGCGCGCTGGGCACCGGTGGCCTTGACCTTGACCAGCATCAGTTCGCGCTCGATGTGAGCGCTTTCCGACAGGTCGACAAGCTTGACCACTTCGACCAGCTTGTTCAGGTTCTTGGTGATCTGTTCGATCACTTCGTCATGGCCAACGGTGGTCAGCGTCAGACGCGACAGGGTCGGGTCTTCGGTCGGCGCCACGGTCAGGCTTTCAATGTTGTAGTTGCGCTGGGAGAACAGGCCGACCACACGGGACAACGCACCTGGTTCGTTTTCCAGCAGCAGGGAAATGATGTGCCGCATATCAGGTACGCTCCGTCTTGCTCAGCCACATGTCACGCATCGAGCCATCCTTGATCTGCATCGGATAGACGTGCTCACTGCGGTCAACCGCGATGTCGATGAACACCAGGCGGTCCTTCATCGCAAACGCTTCTTCCAGCTTCGGCTTGAGGTCCTTCAGGCTGGTGATGCGGATACCCACATGGCCATAGGCCTCGGCCAGCTTGATGAAGTCAGGCAGCGACTCGACGTACGAGTGCGAGTGACGACCGTTGTAGGCCATGTCCTGCCACTGGCGGACCATGCCCAACACACCGTTGTTCAGGTTGACGATCTTCACCGGCAGGCCGTACTGCATGCAGGTGGACAGCTCCTGGATGTTCATCTGGATGCTGCCTTCGCCGGTCACGCAGGCAACGTCCTGGTCCGGGAAGTTGAGCTTGACGCCCATCGCCGCCGGGAAGCCGAAGCCCATGGTGCCCAGGCCACCGGAGTTGATCCAGCGGTTCGGCTTGTTGAAGCGGTAGTACTGCGCCGCGAACATCTGGTGCTGGCCCACGTCGGAGGTGACGAAGGCATCGCCATTGGTCACTTCGCACAGGGTCTCGATGACTTTCTGCGGCTTGATGACATTGCCGTCGCCCTTGTCGTAAGGGAACAGCTCGCCGTTGCCACGCCATTCGTCGATCTGCTTCCACCAGGCATCCAGCGCCGCCTTCTCAGGCTGCTCGCCGATTTCCTTGAGGATACCGAGCATTTCGCTGAGCACGCTGTCGACCGGGCCCACGATCGGCACGTCGGCCTTGATCATCTTGGAGATCGACGCTGGGTCGATATCGATGTGGATGATCTTGGCGTTAGGGCAGAACTTGGCCGGGCCATTGACCACGCGGTCATCGAAACGCGCACCGACAGCGAGGATCACGTCGGCATTGTGCATGGCCATGTTGGCGGTGTAGCTGCCGTGCATGCCGAGCATACCGAGGAACTGGCGGTCGGTACCCGGGAAGCCACCCAGACCCATCAGGGTGTTGGTGACTGGCAGGTTCAGCGACTTGGCGATTTCGGTCAGGGCTTCGGAGCCACCACCCAGGATCACGCCGCCACCGGAGTAAATGATCGGGCGCTTGGCAGCCAGGAGCATCTCGGCAGCCTTGCGGATCTGGCCGGAGTGGCCACGTACAGCCGGGCTGTAGGAGCGCAGCTTGACCTTTTTCGGGTAGACGTACTCGAACTTCTCAGCCGGGTTGGTCATATCTTTTGGAATGTCGACCACGACCGGACCTGGGCGACCGGATTGCGCCAGGTAGAACGCTTTTTTCAGGACTTCAGGGATCTCAGTCGGGTTCTTGATCATGAAGCTGTGCTTCACGATCGGCCGCGAGATACCGATCATGTCGGTTTCCTGGAAGGCATCGGTACCCACCATGGTGCTAGGCACCTGGCCGGACAGGATGACCATCGGAATCGAATCCATGTAGGCGGTGGCAATGCCGGTAATGGCATTGGTCGCGCCCGGGCCGGAGGTTACCAGCACCACACCGGCCTTGCCGGTGGCGCGGGCGTAGCCGTCCGCCATATGGGTTGCCGCCTGCTCGTGACGAACCAGGATGTGTTCCACTTCCGGTTCTTTGAACAGTGCGTCGTAAACATGCAGGAGAGCACCACCAGGGTACCCGTAGATGTGCTTAACGCCTTCGTCACGCAAGAAGCGGACGACCATCTCAGCGCCAGATAAAAGCTCCACGTTGTTCACCTCTAAAACGCCAGAATACCGTCCTCACTGGACGGGTCTTAATAGGTTTACTGCCAAGCAGAGCATGAGCGAACGTCAGCACTGACTGAGCAAGTATTGGGAGCGCCCCAGAGTGTTGCGGGGTTTTCCCACCCAGCGCGAGGTAACGCGTTGCGGGGTGTAACAGGTCGGCGCGGGTGTGCGCCTCATGATCTGCTTAGCGGGTCTGCTTCTGGCAGTCCCTCTACAGCGGAGATTGGATTCTTCTGATTCGGCGCCAACAAGTCAAGAAAAATTATTGCCAATTTTTCCCCAAGATGAATTCCTGCCACCACTAAAAATCGCTTCAGCAGCAGAACTAATAAGATTTCCACAAAAAAGGGCCACAATCTGCGGCCCTTGAAGGAAAAACTGAAGAAATCAGGCGGAAGGAGCGATCAATTGGTCAAAAGCTGCCAACAGGCGGCGTAGCTCACGACTTTGCTCTGGCCGGTCGGTAAACACGGTTTCGGCCATGACCAGGATGCTGGAGGCATTGGGCAACGGCTGGCCCAGCTCGATGATGATCTTCATGCGCGGCAGGAAGATCCATTGCAGCCACTGCTCGAAAGTGAGGGTATCGACGGCGAACGGCACCGTACTGGCCAGTGCCTCATCGCTTGGCGGCTCGTCATCCCACCAGCCTTGCACCTGCAACTCACGCTCGATCAGCAGCAGGTGGTCGGCAATATCCAGAATACGTTGCTCGATCATCACGAGTTGACCCGCGCCTTTTGCCGGGCCAGTGCGGCGCCAGCGCTATCACCCTGCTTTTCACGGGCCTGGGCGATGGTGTTCCACAGCTCGGCCTGCAGGCTCGGGCGGCCGTTGGCGTAAGTCAGGGCGCGGCGTGCCAACTGCTCGGCCTGTGGCGCATCACCTTGCGACAAGCGCACCTGTGCCAGGCGGTACAGCACCTGCGGCTCGCGTGGGGCAATGCGCTGGGCACGCTCCAGGCTCGAAGCAGCACCGTTGAAGTCGCCGCTGCCCTGCTGGGTCTTCGCGGTGGTCAGCAGCGCCAGTACCGGGCCGTCCAGTTGCTCGTCAGCCGACAGGCCACCGGCAGCAGCGCTGCTGCGCGGGATACCGGTTGGCGCACTGGTGCTTTGCGGGGTGCTGCTCATCGCCGCGATGTCGAAAGGTTCGTCGGCGATCGGGTTGGGGTTGGTGGTCATCGGCGCCGAACTGACCGGGCCCGTAGTGATCGGGCCTGGTGTGATCGGACCAGGCGTGGTCGGCCCTGGGGTAATCGGCGAGGTGCTGATCGGCGCCGCGCCATTGGCCGCCGGGAAGGTCTGGATGCCTGAAGCACCGGCGCCCTGCGGGATCATCACGGTAACGCCGGAATCTTCAGGCAGCGTCTGCGCTTGCGCGGTGCCCGTGTTATAGCCACCCGCCGAGCGGTTGGCCGTCACGCGTTCGCTGTTGGACACGCGGGTGCTCGAGTCGACCACCGGAATATTGCCGCGCGGGACGCTGGAGCACCCCTGGAGCACAGCCAACGCCGTCACGGCAGGAAACAGCCACTTGTTCACGTCACACCTCATCAATGCAGCCTGTGCTTAATTCATCCAGCCTTTGACCCAGTCCATGACCGAGTCGACTGGATCCTGCTCGCCGCCACAGGTAGCGCCGGCGGGCGGTTCACTGCCGCGAATATACGGCATCTGCACCGCTCCCGGACAGCTGCCATCAGACCCATGGCCGCTGTAGGGGTCGATCCAGGCCTGCACCACGTTGTCTGGCTGCGGCATATCCAGCGGTAGCGGGTCGGCCTTTTTCATGAAGCTGGTCCATACCTGCAGGGCACCGGTAGCGCCGGTAAACGGCGTTTTACCGTTGTCGTCGCGGCCCATCCACACCACGGCCAGCAGGTCTTGGCTGAAGCCGGAGAACCAGCTGTCGCGCGAATCGTTACTGGTGCCGGTCTTGCCCGCCAGGGTCAGCGAGCGCGGCAAGGTGCTGTACACCGAGCGCCCGGTACCTTCACGCATCACCCGTTGCATGGCGTTCTGCACCAGGTAGATAGCCCCCGGGTCGAAGGTTTGCTGGATCTGGAACGGGTAGCGCTTCAGTGGCTCGCCCTCGGCGGTGAGCACGCTGCGGATACCGCGCATCGGCGTATTGAAACCGCCGTTGGCGATGGTCTGGTACATGGTCGCGACCTGCATCGGCGACATGCCGCCGGCGCCCAGCAGCATGGCTGGGAAGGCTGGCCAATCGACATTCACCCCCAGCCGGCCGATGGTCTTGATCACGTTCGGCACGCCCACTTCCAGGCCGATCTTGGCGGTCGACAGGTTGTAGGAGTTGGCCAACCCCTGGTACAGGTAGATGGTGCCATGCGGGCGGCGGTCATAGTTTTGTGGGCGCCAGACCTGGCCGTCGGCGCCTTTGATCGAGAACGGCTCGTCTTGTACCCAGCTGGTGAGGGTGTACTTGCTCGGCTGCTCCAACGCCGTCAGGTACACCGCCGGCTTGACCAGCGAGCCGATCGGCCGCACGGCGTCGATGGCCCGGTTGAAGCCGGCGAAGCCCGCCTGGCGGCTGCCGATCAGTGCCTGCACCTCACCGGTTTCCGGGTTGGTCACGACCATTGCCGATTCCACCTCGTCAGCCCCCTTGCGCCCTGCCAGGCGCTTGAAGGTCTCGTTCATCGAGGTTTCGGCCTTCATCTGCAGGATCGGGTCGAAGCTGGTGAAGATGCGCAGGCCTTCTTCGGTCAAGTCTTCGTCGCGGTAATCCTGGCGCAGCTGACGCTTGACCAGGTCGAGGAAGGCCGGGAACGAGCTGTCGGCCAGGCTGCCGCGCTTGGTCACGCCCAGCGGCATCTTCTTCGCCGCATCGACTTCCGCCTGGCTGGCCACACCCTGCTCGGCCACCAGGTCGAGCACCAGGTTGCGGCGGGCCAGGGCGCGGTCGGGGTAACGCCGCGGGTTGTAGTAGGACGGGCCTTTGACCATGCCCACCAGCAAGGCGATCTGGTGCAGTTTCAGCTCCGACAGCGGCTGGCTGAAGAAGAACTGGCTGGCCAGGCCGAAACCGTGCACCGCACGTTGGCCATCCTGGCCGACGAACACTTCGTTGAGGTAAGCCTCGAGGATCTCGCGCTTGTCGTAGTGCAGCTCCAGCAGCACGGCCATCATGGCCTCGGTCAGCTTGCGGCTGAGGCTGCGCTCGCTACTGAGGTAGAAGTTCTTCACCAGCTGCTGGGTCAGGGTACTGCCACCCTGGCGCATCGAGCCGGACGAGGTGTTGACCCACATTGCCCGGGCGATGGACTTGGGCGACACGCCAAAGTGGCTGTAGAAGTCGCGGTCTTCGGTCGCCACCAAGGTTTCGAGCAGGTACTTGGGCACCTGGTCGATCTTGATCAGGATGCGATCTTCGAGGTTTTTCGGGTAGATGCCACCGATCATCAGCGGCTCCAGACGCACCACGTCGAGCGTCTTGCCGTTGGCGCCGGAGAGGCCCGCCACGTAATCGCCGGAGAAACGCACGCGCACGAACTGGGCTGGCTCCATGCCCTCGTAGAACTGGAAGCCACGGGTATTGAGGTCGACGTTATTGCCGTTGACTGCTGCCGCACCCGGGCCGTTGGCCGCGCTTTCACGCCGGTAGCCGAGCGCATCGAGTTCGGTGAGGAAGTCGTTCTTGCTCAGCTTCTGGCCGGTGAACAACTCCAGCGGCCGGGCATACACCTTGGCCGGGATGGTCCAGCGCTTGCCGGAGAACTTCTCCTGGACGACGGCATCGAGGTAAACCGCGAAGCCGGCGACGATCACCAGGCCAACCAGGCTGAGCTTCAAAGCCCAGCCCAGCCAGGCGCGCGAGCGGCCGGTCGGGCGTTTCTGAGGGGTACGGGGATTTCGGGTTCGGGTCATGGCGGCGGATTATACGCACTTTATAAAGGCTGGGCAGACGCCCCGGCGGTAGGCAGGGACGGCACCATTGACCATAATGGCGCATTCGAATTCCCTGCCCCGGAAGGATTTGCCGTGAGCCAAGCTCTTATCACTGCGTTGCAGAACCCAGCCCTGTACCCTCACCCTGTGGAAGGGTTCCAGCTCATCGAGACGCATATCTCCTGGGTCCTGCTCACCGGCGAGTACGCCTACAAGATCAAGAAACCGATGAATTTCGGCTTCCTCGACTTCACCGGCCTGGACCAGCGCCAGCATTTCTGTAACGAAGAGTTGCGCCTGAACCAGCGCCTGACCGACGGCCTGTATCTGGAGGTGTTGCCGATTACCGGTAGCGCCGATGCACCCCATATCGGTGGCGAAGGCGAAGCCATCGAATACGCGCTGAAGATGCGCCAGTTCCCCCAGGGGCAGATGCTCAGCACCCTGCAGGCCAATGGCGAGCTGAACGCCACGCACATCGACCAGATGGCCCGACAGATCGCCGAATTCCACCTGCAGGCCCCACGCGTGCCGGTAGAGCACCCGCTGGGTACGCCAGACAGCGTGATGGCGCCAGTGGAGCAGAACTTCGAGCAGATTCGCCCGTTCCTCAGCGACAAGGCCGACCTGCAGCAACTCGACGCCCTGCAGGCCTGGGCCCGCAGCAGCTTCGAGCGCCTGCATGGCCTGCTGGAAAAGCGCAAGGCCAACGGCTTCATCCGCGAATGCCACGGTGACATCCACCTGGGCAACGCCACCCTGATCGATGGCAAGGTGGTGATCTTCGACTGCATCGAGTTCAACGAACCGTTCCGACTGACCGACGTCTATGCCGACACCGGTTTCCTGGCCATGGACCTGGAAGACCGCGGCCTGAAATGCCTGGCCCGGCGCTTCATCAGCCAGTACCTGGAACTGACCGGCGACTATGAAGGCTTGGAGTTGCTCAACTTCTACAAGGCCTACCGCGCACTGGTGCGGGCCAAGGTTGCGCTGTTCAGCATGCCGGCCGATGCCGATGGTGTGCAGCGCGCCACGACCCTGCGCACCTACCGCAACTACGCCAACCTGGCAGAAAGTTACAGCGCCATCCCGTCGCGCCTGATGGCCATCACCCATGGTGTTTCGGCTGTGGGCAAGAGCCACGTGGCCATGCGCATGGTCGAGGCCCTGGGTGCGGTGCGCGTGCGTTCGGATGTGGAGCGCAAGCGCCTGTTTGGCGAACAGCAGCAGGCCGAGGCTGGGCAGCTGAGCACTGGCATCTATGACCAGGACGCCAGTGCAGCGACCTACCAGCGCCTGCACGAAGTTGCGGCAACCGTGCTGCACGCCGGCTTCCCGGTGGTGCTGGATGCTACCTACCTCAAGCGTGAGCAGCGCCAGGCGGCGGCGGACATCGCCAGCCAGACCGGTGTGCCGTTCCTGATCCTCGACTGCCATGCGCCGGACGCGGTCATCGCCAGCTGGCTGGAGCAGCGCCAGGCCGAGAACAGCGACCCTTCGGATGCCACCCTGGAAGTGGTCAAGGCCCAGCAGGCCAGCCGTGAGCCGCTGGATGCACAGGAACTTGTGCAGAGCACCCGCGTCGATACCCAGGATGCTGGCAGCATGGACCAGGTGATCGAGCAGATTCGCCAGCGCCTGCCTGGCCTTTAAGTTCATCGTTCTCCTGTACTGGCCTCTCGCGGGTGAACCCGCGAAGGGGCCGGCACTGCTCCCCGCATCTGATCACCCCGATGGCAAAAAGCCGCGTATTCCCGAACCCCCGCTACACTCCTCTCTGACCTGCTCGCGATTTATCCCCCAATCCCCGTTCAGCCATCGCAAGGAGGCTCGATGAACGATGAATTGCAGCATCTGAAGAACCTTGGCAAGACCTCTGCGCAGTGGCTGCACGCAGCCGGCATCCACAGTGCATCGGATCTGCGCCGCCTAGGTGCGGTGGGTGCGTACCAGGCCGTGAAGACACGAGGGTTCCGCGCATCGAAGGTGCTGTTGTATGCCATTGAAGGTGCCCTGCTGGACATGCACTGGAACGATTTGCCACTGGAGCGCAAAGAAGCGCTCAACCAACAACTGGATGCGAAAAGCGCTACGCAAAAAAATCCAAAATAATCGCGGAAAGGGGATTGACGCCTAAATGAGAATTGTTATGATTATCACAACTGGTCGCGAGACTGGTTGGATAAGCTAAGAGCCCTTGGTTCGGACTCTCAGATTATCTCCTCATCAGGCTAATCACGGTTATTGACCCGGCAATTTGCCGGGTCTTTTTTTTGCCTGTGGGTTTTATGCCGCCAGGCTAGGCCCTATCGCCTCAACTGCGCGCAATAATCCTGCTCCGGCATCGCCGCGGTGTACCACACATAATCAGCCTCGCCCGCCTCGACTTGTTCGCCCACCTCTGCCAGCAGCAATACCTTGCTCTGCCCCTGCGCGCCCAGGTCAGCCAGGTGTAGCGGCACGCCCAGGTCCTTGCGCACGTGATAGGCCCCGGCAAACAGCAATGCTGGCTGCGGGGCCGCCAGCAAGCGTTCAGCCATGCGCCGGTCGCGCAGCTGCTGCACAGCCAGCATCGCCGGCAATTGGCTTTCCGGGAGCATGCCGCAATGCCCAGCGCGCACCCGCTCCAGCAAAGCGGCTTTCACATTCGGCGCATTGGACTTTTCGCCCGCCAGCGGGGCCGGTTGCCGATAAGCCTGGCGCATCTCGCTGGGCGAGAGGTTGGCTGCCAGCAATGGCACCCGTTGCTGCAAGGCCTCAGTCACTATTGGCCCGTACAATTGCCAATCCCAGCCATCCTGCCAGGCCAGGGCTTTAGCCAGGTCTGCTGGCAAGGGCTGCCCCGTGAGCTTGTCCACCAGTGGCTGCTGTTCGGGCTGCAGCATCTCCAGTAACAGGCTGCCTTGGGTACGCTGGCCTTGCAGGGCGCGCAGCAGCCACAGCTGCAGTGCGTGATGGTCGGGGTTGTCGTGTTTTTCGCCTACCAGTACCCGGGGGGCTGCCGCCAGGCGCTGCACCAACTGCTCAGGGTTGATCACCTGCCCGCTGGCAAGATCGACAATGTGCCCCAGCTCGGCATGCGCGCGCCCTTCACTGCTCTGCCAGGCGGGCAACGGCGGCAGGCTTGCCTGGCAGCCAACCAGCGCCAGTATCAGGCACAACGAGAAACCGGACAGCAGCGGGTGTCGCATTGGCGTTACTCCATGTCATCCACAATTTATCCGGCCTGCACCGTTCCGTGTAGGAGCGGATTTGTGTCGCGTTTGGGCCGCACCGCGGCCCCGGCAATATCAGCGTTATCGCAAAGATCCCGGGGCTGCTTTGCTGCCCAATCGCGACACAAGGCCGCTCCCACAAAAAAAGCCGCGCAGTATGCCCCTCAGCGGGTGATGATCAGCGGGTGCCCGCGTTCAGGATGCGCCTGCACCAGCACATCTATCCCGTACACAGCCTTCAACGCCGCCGGCGTCAGCACCTCTTCGGGCTCGGCAAACGCATGGCAGCGCCCCTGCTCCAGCAGCAGGATGCGATCACAGTAGCGCGCCGCCAGGTTCAGGTCATGCAGGATTACCAGCACTGCAGCGCCACGGTCGGCAAAGCGGCGCACAGCTTCCAGGGTAGTGTGCTGGTGCAGCGGGTCGAGCATCGAGGTCGGCTCGTCGAGCAGCAACGTGGTGCCCTCCTCCCCTGGCCATAGCTGCGCCAGCACGCGGGCCAGGTGCACCCTTTGCCGCTCGCCGCCGGACAACGCCAGGTAACTGCGCTCCACCAGGTGCAAAGCATCTGCCGCCTGCAACGCTGCCTCGACAATTTCGGCATCGCGTTGCTGCCCGGTGCCATGCGGCATGCGCCCCATGCCCACCACTTCCTCCACCCGGAACGAGAAACCCAGGCTGGAAACCTGTGGCAGCACTGCCAAACGCCTGGCGCGCTCCTGCCCGGCCCAGTCAGCCAGTGGCCGGCCCTGCAACGTCACCTGCCCGCGATCGGCCACCAACTCACCGCACAGCACGCCTAGCAGGCTACTCTTGCCAGCACCGTTGGGCCCCAGCACGCCCACGACCCGCCCTGGGTGCAGCTCAAGGTGGATGTCATGCAACACCTCATTGCTACCCCGCCGCAGGTACAGGCCGTCGACTTGCAACATCAGCTGCGCCCTCGCATCAGCAGGAACAGGAAGAATGGCGCACCGATAAAGGCCGTGACGATACCGATCGGCAGCTCGGCCGGCGCCAGCAGCAGCCGTGCCGCCAGGTCGGCAAACAGCATCAGCACGCCCCCTGCCAGCAAAGAAGCTGGCAACACCACACGGTGATCTGGCCCGGCCAGCAGGCGAACCAGGTGCGGCACTACCAGGCCGATGAAACCGATCAACCCCGCAGCCGCCACTGCAGCGCCCACGCCTAGCGCCGTGCAGAACACCAGCTCGCGTTTAAGCCGCTCCACGTCAACGCCCAGATGGCGCGCCTCCGATTCACCCAGCAGCAGGGCATTCAGCGCCTTGGCCCGGCGTGGCAGCCACACTGCTACCCCCGCCGCCACCAGTAACAGCGGCCACAGCCGCTGGTAGCTGGCGCCATTGAGGCTGCCGAGGTTCCAGAAGGTCAGCGTGCGCAGGGTGGCGTCATCGGCCAGGTAAGAGAACAGCCCCACGGCCGCACCGCCCAGCGCAGTCATCGCTACGCCAGCCAGCAGCATGGTAGCGACGTTGGTCTGGCCGTCGCGCCGCCCAAGGCGGTAGACCAGCGCGGTTACCCCAAGCCCGCCGACAAACGCGCAGAATGACAGCAGATAGGGTGCGAAAGCATCCGGCAGGCCGCCAAACCAGGCACCACCAACAATAGCGACCGCTGCCCCCATCGCCGCCCCGGCGGCCACCCCTACCAGCCCGGGGTCGGCCAGCGGGTTACGGAACAGCCCCTGCATGGCCACCCCGGACAGCGCCAGCACCGCGCCCACCGCCAGCCCCAGCAGGGTGCGCGGCAGGCGGATCTGACCAAGGATCATTTCGGCCTGTTGCAGACCGTCGGCGGCGATGGGCAGGCCCAACAGGCGCAGCCCCGCGCGCAGGGTATCGAACAGCGGCAGGCTGACCGGCCCCAGCGCCAGCGACAGCCAAACCGCCAACAGGCACAGCAGGCTCAGGCAAATGAATAACGTACGTGGCTGGACCCGCTGTTTCATTGTGCGAAGCTGGCCTTGGCTGCCGGGTAGAAGGTAGCTGCCAGCGCTTGCAAGGTCGCCGGCAGGCGTGGCCCGAGCCCACCCACCAACAGTGTCGGATCAAGCGATACCAGGCGTTTCTCACGCACAGCACGCGAAGCAGCCAGCGCCGGGTTCTCTTTCAACAGCGCCTGCAAGGCCTGTTCATCGGCCAGCGCCCGGTCGGAAAACACGATCACATCCGGGTCCAGTGCCGCCAATGCTTCGCTGGAGAAGTTCTTGTAGCCCTGATGCTCTGCAAGGTTTCGCCCACCTGCCTGGCCCAGCAGCCAGTCACCTGCGGTGCCCTGCCCTGCTATCAGCGGCTTGGCCCCGGCATGCCCGACCAGCAGCAACACCCCCGGCGCCTTGTGCCCGCCCTGAGCCTGCTTGACCTTGGCTTGCAGGGCATCAAGCTGCTGGTGGTAACCGGCCGCCAATGCCGAAGCCTGTTGTTCCGTGCCAAGCAACTGCCCCAGGTGCTTGAGGTTCTCATCCACAGCCGCCAGCTCTGCCTTGCTGGAGAACAACTCCACCCGCACACCCGCGTTGCGAATTTGCGCGAGTACCGGCGGCGGGCCCATTTCTTCGGTGCCCACCAGCACATCCGGGCGCAGGCTGAGAATGCCTTCGGCCGACAACTGCCGCTGGTAACCTACGCTGGGCAATGATTTCAACGAGGCCGGATGCTGGCTGGTAGTGTCCACACCCACCAGGCGCGCCTCACCACCCAGCACGGTAATCCACTCGCTCAAGGCACCACCGGCGCTGACCCAGCGTTGTGGCAGCTCGGCCGCCAGGGCCTGGGTAGAGAGCACTAGGCTTGCACACAGGGCGAGCAAAGCGGCTGGACGGCGCATCATCGGGTTCCTTCTGAAGGCAGGTCGCACGCCTTGTGGCGGGCGGCGGAACTGCGCACCATAGGCAGCCAGGCGCAGCGAATGCGGGCAATTTGATAATTATTCGCATTGACGCGTCAAGCCATCATCTGTTTCACGAGTCGTCCTTGCCATGCACTTCCTTTGTACTTCACACAGCCTGGCCGAAGGCCAAAGCCGCGCCTTCAGCGTAGACGGCCTCGATCTGTTCGGCGTGCGCCGCCACGGCCAGGTCTACCTGTACCGCAACCGCTGCCCGCACAAGGGCATCCCGCTGAACTGGGCAGAAGACGCGTTTCTCGATGACAGCGCCAGCCTCATCCATTGCGCCCACCACGGCGCACTGTTCCTGATCGAAAGCGGCGAATGCGTGGCCGGCCCCTGTGAAGGTGAGCAGTTGCTGGCCCTGGGCTGCCACGAAGACAGCCAAGGCATCTGGTTCAAGGCGTAAGCAGCACCGGCAGGCGGCGGTCAATGACGATGCCTTCGGCATCCAGGCGCGTGCCATAGGCTAACACCTCCACCCCTTCCGCTACCGCAGCACGCAGAGCCTGGGCATAGGCCGCATCGATTTCCTCGGCTGGGCGTACGGCCTCGATACCGGTTAGGTTCACGCAATACAGCTGCACCGCCCGCACGCCCTGCTGGGCCAGCTTCGCCAGCTCGCGCAGGTGCTTGGCACCGCGCTGGGTCACCGCATCAGGGAAAGCCGCGACTGTGCTGTCCGGGTAGCCCAGGGTCACGCTCTTGACCTCGACATAAGCCGGGGCACCGTCGAATTCCAGGCGAAAGTCGATGCGGCTGCCCTCCTCACCATAGGCCACCTCGCGCTTTAGCGCGGTGAAGCCGGCCAGTTCGGCGATGATGCCGGCACGCAGGGCTTCTTCGACCAGCGCATTGGCCCGCCCGGTATTTACGCAGGCCAGCCGCCCCTGTGGGGTTTCGCTGATTTCCCAGGTGCCCGGCAGCTTGCGCTTGGGGTCGTTGGAGCGGCTGAACCACACCTGTCCGCCTTCACGCATGCAGTTGAGCATGGAGCCGGTATTCGGGCAGTGGATGGTCATCTGTTCGCCGCTGGCCAGTTCGATGTCTGCCAGAAAACGCTTGTAGCGACGCAGCAGGCGGCCCTGTTCGAGTGAAGGAACGAAGCGCATCAGCCTTGCCAGCTCCGCAGGCCACGGGCAATGCGCTGCACCGCCTCTTCCAGGCGCGGCAAGCTCTGGGTGTAGGCAAAGCGCACATGGTGCCCGGCCAGGTGACGACCGAAGTCCAGCCCTGGGGTAAAGGCCAGGTGCTCGGTTTCCAGGAAATGCCGGCAAAAGGCGAACGCATCACCGCCAAAGGCACTGATATCGGCATACAGGTAGAACGCCCCCTGTGGCTCGACGGCAATGCGGAAGCCTAGCTCGCGCAGGGCCGGCAGCAAGTAATCACGACGACGGGCGAATTCGGCCCGGCGCTCCTCGAAAATGGCCAGGGTCTCGGGCTGGAAACACGCCAGCGCGGCATGCTGGGCCATGCTGGGCGCACTGATGTACAGGTTCTGCGCCAGTTTCTCCAGGTCAGCCACCGCGCCGGGAGGCGCCACCAGCCAGCCCAGGCGCCAGCCGGTCATGCCGAAATACTTGGAAAAACTATTCAGGACAAACGCCGAGTCATCCACTTCCAGCACGCTCGGTGCGTCCATGCCATAGGTCAGGCCATGGTAGATCTCGTCCACCACCAGGTGGCCGTGGCGCTCGTGGGTGGCCTTGGCAAGGCTGGCCAGCTCTTCGCGCCCCAACACGGTACCGGTAGGGTTGGCCGGCGAAGCGACCAGTGCGCCGACCGTGTCCTTGTCCCAGTAACGCTCGACCAGGTCGGTAGTCAGCTGGTAGTTCACCTCCGGGCCCACCGGCACCAGCTGTGCCCCGCCCTCGACCAGGCGCAGGAAGTGGCGGTTGCAGGGGTAGCCAGGGTCGGCCAGCAGCCAGTGCTTGCCCGGGTCGACCAGCAGGCTGCTGGCCAGCAGCAGCGCACCAGAGCCACCCGGGGTAATGAGAATGCGCTCAGGGTCGATGTTCAGGCCATAACGCTGGCCATAGAAGCCGGCAATGGCTTCACGCAGCACCGGCAGGCCGCGCGCAGCGGTGTAGCGGGTGTGCCCTGCGGCCAATGCCGCCTGGCCCGCGGCCACGATAGGTGCGGCCGTGGTGAAGTCAGGCTCACCGATTTCCAGGTGAATGACGTCGTGCCCCGCCGCCTGCAGCTCGTTGGCCCGGGCCAGCAGCGCCATGACATGGAAGGGTTCGATGGCGCGGCTGCGCGCACTGTAAGGGTGGGCCATGACCTTCTCTCAATTGGGTCTAAACTGTTGATTCTACCTCTGCACGCCACCGAACGTGCGGCCTGCGCCGCTGTCAATTGTCAGGGTAGGGCGGGGTAGCGCACCCCCGATCTATCTGGTAAGTTCGGCGGCTCGCAGTCGCAGGGCCGGCGGGTGCCGGAGATGGAGCAGCCTGCGCATTGGATCAGATGAGTGAGAGGCGGTCTATTCATGTCCACCGTAGAAAAGCAAAAAGCCCAGACCATGTACGGTGTCGAGCCCTACGTAGAATCCAAGGGTGAAGAATACATGGGCGAGCCCATGAAAAAGCACTTCACCAAGCTTCTCGGCGCCTGGAAGCAAGAGCTGATGACCAGTGTGGACCGCACTGTGGACCACATGAAGGATGAAGCAGCCAACTTCCCAGACCCGGCCGACCGCGCCAGCCAGGAAGAAGAGTTCGCCCTGGAGCTGCGCAACCGCGATCGTGAGCGCAAGCTGATCAAGAAAATCGACAAGACCCTCGACAAGATCAAGGCCGACGAATACGGCTGGTGCGAATCGTGCGGCATCGAGATCGGCCTGCGTCGCCTGGAGGCTCGCCCTACCGCCGACCTGTGCTTCGACTGCAAGGAAATCGCCGAGAAAAAGGAAAAAACGGTCGGCAAAGGCTGATCTTTCTTCCACCTGAACGGGGCGCATCATGCGCCCCGTTTCATTTATATACCCAGCCTGACCATGACCGACTCCAGCTACATTGGGCGTTTTGCCCCCACCCCCAGCGGCTTCCTGCACTTTGGCTCGCTGGTCGCCGCCCTCGCCTCCTGGCTCGATGCCCGCGCCGTCAACGGCCGCTGGCTGCTGCGCATGGAAGACACCGACCCGCCCCGGGAAATGCCCGGCGCCCGTGACGCGATCCTGCAAACCCTGGAGCGCTACGGCCTGGAGTGGGATGGCGAGGTAGTGTTCCAAAGCCAGCGGCACGACGCCTATGCCGCAGTGGTCGACCGCCTGTTCAACATGGGCCTGGCTTATGCCTGCACCTGTTCGCGCAAGCAACTGGAAGGTTACAACGGTATCTATCCAGGCTTGTGCCGCAATGCCGGGCATGCCCGCGAAGGCGCGGCGATCCGCTTGCGGGTGCCAGAGCTGATCTACCGCTTCACCGACCGCGTGCAGGGTGAATACCAGCAGCACCTGGGGCGAGAGGTTGGCGATTTCGTCATCCAGCGCCGCGACGGGCTGTATGCCTACCAGCTGGCGGTGGTGCTGGACGATGCCTGGCAAGGTGTTACCGACATCGTGCGCGGCGCCGACCTGCTCGACAACACCCCGCGCCAGCTGTACCTGCAAGAGCTGCTGGGCTTTTCGCAGCCGCGTTACCTGCATATCCCGCTGATCGTGCAGCCGGATGGGCACAAGCTGGGCAAGTCGTACCGCTCGCCGCCGCTGCAGGCGGAGCATGCGACGCCGCTGTTGCTGCGGGCATTGCGGGCGCTGGGGCAAGAGACTGATCCGGAGTTGCTGGTAGCAACACCGGCTGAAGTGCTGGCTGTAGCCCGCACGCAGTGGCGACCGGAGGCGATTGCGCAGAAGACTACGGTGCCAGAGGCTGATTTGCGCTGAGGCATTGCCGGCCCTATCGCCGGCAAGCCACTCCTAAAAAACAAAAGCCCAACAAATTCAACCTCTTGGCGAACACTATGGATTCCCGCTAGCATCCCCCCAGTCATTTGCGCCAATAATAAGTCCAAGCCCGCAGCGCCCAACCATCGAGGCCAGCATGTACATCTATCGTTTGGTCCTGCTTCTGGTCGTGGGGATCTACCTGTTCTCCCCGGCCATCATGGACTGGTGGATCGAACCGACCGGAGCCTGGTACCGCCCTTACCTGCTCTGGCTGATCCTGATCGTCGTCACCTTCATCCTGCAGAGCCAACGAGATGCCGATGAGCTTTAGCCTGACCCAGATGATCCTGATCAGCGCCGGGTACCTGATGGTGCTGTTCGGCGTGGCCTGGGTCAGCGAGCGCGGGCTGGTCCCGCGTTCGATCATTCGCCACCCACTCACCTACACCCTGTCGCTGGGCGTGTACGCCAGTGCCTGGGCCTTCTATGGTTCGGTGGGCCTGGCCTACCAGTACGGCTATGGCTTCCTCGCCTGTTACCTGGGCGTGTCCGGCGCATTCCTGCTGGCGCCGGTGCTGCTTTACCCAATCCTGAAGATCACCCGCACCTACCAGCTGTCTTCGCTGGCCGACCTGCTGGCGTTTCGCTTCCGCAGCACGTGGGCCGGGGCCCTGACCACCATCATCATGCTGATCGGCGTGCTGCCCTTGCTGGCCCTGCAAATTCAGGCGGTGGCCGACTCCATCAGCATCCTGACCGGTGAACCGGTCAAGGCCCGGGTGGCCTTCGCCTTCTGTACGCTGATCATCCTGTTCACCATCTTCTTCGGCTCACGGCACATCGCCACGCGCGAAAAACACGAAGGGCTGGTGTTCGCCATTGCCTTTGAATCGGTGATCAAGCTGCTGGCGCTGGGCGGCATCGGCCTGTACGCCCTGTACGGCGTGTTCGGCGGCCCGCACGAACTGGAAGTCTGGCTGCTGCAGAATCAGACCGCCCTGGCGGCCCTGCACACCCCGCTGCAGGAAGGCCCATGGCGCACCCTGCTGCTGGTGTTCTTCGCCTCGGCCATCGTCATGCCGCACATGTACCACATGGCCTTCACCGAAAACCTCAACCCGCGCTCGCTGGTCAGCGCCAGCTGGGGCCTGCCACTGTTCCTGCTGCTGATGAGCCTGGCGGTGCCGCTGGTGCTGTGGGCCGGCCTGCGCCTGGGCGCCAGTACCAACCCTGAGTATTTCACCCTGGGCCTGGGGATTGCCGCCAACAACCAGGCACTGGCGCTGCTGGCCTACGTTGGCGGGTTGTCGGCCGCCAGCGGCCTGATCATCGTCACCACCCTGGCGCTGTCGGGCATGGCCCTGAACCACCTGGTGCTGCCGCTGTACCAGCCCCCGGCCGAAGGCAACATCTACCGCTGGCTGAAGTGGACCCGCCGCGCGCTGATCGTCGCCATCATCACCGCCGGCTTCATGTTCTACCTGACCCAGAACAACCACCAGAGCCTGGCCAACCTGGGCATCGTCGCCTTCGTCGCCACCCTGCAGTTCTTGCCTGGCGTGCTGTCGGTACTGTACTGGCCCACCGCCAACCGCCGCGGCTTCATCGCCGGTCTCCTGGCCGGCACCCTGGTATGGATGGTGACCATGTTGCTGCCGCTGCTGGGCAACCTGCAGGGCTTCTACATTCCGCTGCTGGACATGATCTATGTGCTGGACGATACCAGCTGGCACATGGCGGCCATCGCCTCGCTGGCGGCCAACGTGCTGTTGTTCACCCTGATTTCGCTGTTCACCAACGCCAGCACCGAAGAGGTCAGCGCCGCCGAAGCCTGCGCGGTGGACAACGTGCGCCGCCCGCAGCGCCGCGAGCTGCACGCTGCCTCACCACAGGAGTTCGCTACCCAGCTGGCCAAGCCGCTGGGGGCCAAGGCCGCGCAGAAGGAAGTGGAGCAGGCCCTGCGCGACCTGTACCTGCCGTTCGACGAACGCCGCCCCTATGCCTTGCGCCGCCTGCGCGACCGCATCGAGGCCAACTTGTCCGGCCTGATGGGGCCGAGCGTGGCCCAGGACATGGTCGAGACCTTCTTGCCGTACAAGTCCGGCAACGAAAACTATGTGACCGAAGACATCCACTTCATCGAAAGCCGCCTGGAAGACTACCACTCACGCCTGACCGGCCTGGCCGCCGAGCTCGATGCCCTGCGCCGCTACCACCGCCAGACCCTGCAAGAACTGCCCATGGGCGTTTGCTCGCTGGCCAAGGACCAGGAAATCCTGATGTGGAACAAGGCCATGGAAGAGCTCACCGGCATCGCCGCCAAGCACGTGGTCGGCTCGCGCCTGGTCACCATCGGCGAACCCTGGCGCGGCCTGCTACAGGGTTTCATCAACGTGCCCGACGAACACCTGCACAAGCAGCGCCTGGCACTGGACGGCCAGCCCCGCTGGCTGAACCTGCACAAGGCGGCCATCGACGAGCCGCTGGCTCCGGGTAACAGCGGCCTGGTGCTGCTGGTGGAGGACCTCACCGAAACCCAGGCACTGGAAGACAAGCTGGTGCACTCCGAACGCCTGGCCAGCATCGGCCGCCTGGCCGCCGGCGTGGCCCACGAGATCGGCAACCCGATCACCGGCATCGCCTGCCTGGCGCAGAACCTGCGCGAGGAACGCGAAGGCGATGGCGAGATCATCGAGCTGTCCAGCCAGATCCTCGAACAGACCAAGCGCGTATCGCGTATCGTCCAGTCACTGATGAGCTTCGCCCATGCCGGCGGCAGCCACCAGAACAGCGAAGAGCCGGTGTGCCTGGCCGAAGTGGCGCAAGATGCCATCGGTCTGCTGGCGTTGAACCGGCGCAATTTCGAAGTACAGTTCTTCAACCTCTGCGACCCGGACCACTGGGCCGAAGGGGACCCGCAGCGCCTGGCCCAGGTGCTGATCAACCTGCTCTCCAACGCCCGTGACGCCTCGCCGCCCGGTAGTGCCGTGCGCGTGCGCAGTGAGGTCAACGAACACACCGTCGACCTGATTGTCGAGGACGAGGGCAGCGGGATTCCGAAGAACATCATGGACCGCCTGTTTGAACCCTTCTTCACCACCAAGGACCCGGGCGAAGGCACCGGACTGGGGCTCGCTCTGGTCTATTCCATCGTGGAAGAGCATTATGGGCAAATCACCATCGACAGCCCGGCCGATATCGAACGGCAACGTGGCACCCGGATCCGCGTGACCCTGCCCCGGCATGTCGTAGCGACGTCCCCTGAAATTCGAGACCGTCGAGAGAATTGAATCAATGCCGCACATTCTGATCGTCGAAGACGAAACCATCATCCGCTCGGCCCTGCGTCGCCTGCTCGAGCGGAACCAGTACCAGGTCAGCGAAGCCGGCTCGGTGCAGGAAGCCCAGGAACGCTTCAGCATTGCCACCTTCGACCTGATCGTCAGCGACCTGCGCCTGCCAGGCGCGCCTGGCACCGAGCTGATCAAGCTTGGCCAGGGTACCCCGGTGCTGATCATGACCAGCTATGCCAGCCTGCGCTCGGCGGTGGACTCGATGAAAATGGGCGCGGTGGACTACATCGCCAAGCCTTTCGACCACGACGAGATGCTGCAGGCCGTGGCGCGTATCCTGCGCGACCGGCAAAACGCCCCCGCCGCCGCACCGGCTGCCGAGCCGCGCACCACCAATGGCAAGGCTGCCCCGGCCGACAAAGGCAACGCAGCGCCAGCCAATGGCGAAATCGGCATCATCGGCTCGTGCCCGCCAATGCAGGACATGTACAGCAAGATCCGTAAGGTCGCACCCACCGACTCCAATGTGCTGATCCAGGGCGAGTCGGGCACCGGTAAAGAACTGGTCGCCCGCGCCCTGCACAACCTGTCGCGGCGGGCCAAGGCACCGATGATCTCGGTGAACTGCGCGGCCATCCCCGAAACACTGATCGAGTCCGAGCTGTTCGGCCACGAAAAAGGCGCATTTACCGGCGCCAGCGCCGGGCGTGCCGGCCTGGTAGAGGCCGCCGACGGTGGCACGCTGTTCCTCGACGAAATCGGCGAACTGCCACTGGAAGCCCAGGCCCGCCTGCTGCGTGTACTGCAGGAAGGCGAGATTCGCCGGGTGGGTTCGGTACAGTCGCAAAAGGTTGATGTGCGCCTGATCGCCGCCACCCACCGCGACCTGAAGAACCTGGCCAAGGCCGGCCAGTTCCGTGAAGACCTTTATTACCGCCTGCACGTGATCGCCCTGAAACTGCCAGCCCTACGCGAGCGTGGCAGCGATGTAAACGAGATCGCCAGTGCCTTCCTCGCTCGCCAGAGCGCGCGTATCGGCCGCGACGACCTGCATTTCTCGGCAGAAGCCGAGCAGGCCATTCGTCACTACAGCTGGCCGGGTAACGTACGTGAACTGGAAAACGCTGTGGAGCGCGCCGTGATCCTCAGCGAGAGTGCAGAAATTTCTGCTGAGCTGCTGGGCATCGACATCGAGCTGGGTGACCTGGAAGAGGATGAGATCCTCAATAACGCCCTGGTCGTGGCCAGTGCCGCCAATGCCAGCCACGAGCCAACCGAGGACCTGTCACTGGAAGACTATTTCCAGCACTTCGTCCTCGAACACCAGGACCACATGACCGAGACCGAGTTGGCACGCAAGCTCGGCGTCAGCCGCAAGTGCCTGTGGGAACGCCGCCAGCGCCTGGGCATTCCACGGCGCAAGAGCAACGCCACCAGCGAATAACCGGCCTGCCTGGGCGGGAGGTTCCTCCTGCCCTCTCTCTACAGCCTTTCGGGCCGATTCGCGAGTAAACCCGCTCCCACACCCTCAAGGGTGGTGCAATTCCCTGTGGGAGCGGGTTTACCCGCGAATCGGCCGGCACAGCCAGCCCTCACACCCCAGGTAACACATCAGTTCCCGCAAAAATCTGTTACCCGAGCTTTCCGGCGTAACAATCCCCGAGGCGTAAGGTAACGAAATTTCGCCATTTTCAGCCGCGAAAATCTCGCCAGACCACCTCAACCCATTGATTTTATTGGGTTTCGAAAAGTTGGCACGGCACCTGCTATATGTTTGGTACAAGAACAATAACAAGCACTGCAACTCAGAATAAGAACAAGACGAAACGGCTCACGCACAATAAAAACAAGACGGCGGAGGCGCAGCTAACTGATTCTTTTGGAGAGGATGCGTGTTTGGGGCTTGCCCCACAACCAGGCAGAGAACAACAAAAACTGCACTAAAAAGCAGCGCCTGAACTGGTTGGATCGACAGATCAACGTGACATCAGCGGCCAAAGCAATCCGTTTGCTCTTAACCCCTGGATTGGGGGTCGTCCACAAGCTTCGAGATTTGTGGACAGGGCACTCAACAAAAACAAAAAGCCCAGCAAAAAAATAATAAGAGCACGCAACGACACTTCTTGGGGAGCTTAGGCTCCCCTTGTCGTTTCCACCCTTCTGGCAGGCACCCTGCTACCCGCCTACACCATTCCCTGAGTAAATGCTAGAATCCCCGCCCATCATGCGGCCATTCTCCTATTCTTGGCCGAACATTCCTTCAAACAGTGCATCCCATGCTGAAGAAGCTGTTCCAGTCGTTCCGCCCGCCCGTACAGGGCCAGCACCACAGGCGCACCACGCCTGAGGTGATCAACAAGAGCCAGCACTCGCTGCAGCGCCACCAGTTCAGCCGCCATGCGGTGAACATCGTCGAGCGCCTGCAAAGTGCGGGTTACCAGGCTTACCTGGTCGGTGGCTGTGTCCGCGACCTGATGCTGGGTATCACGCCGAAAGACTTCGACGTCGCCACCAACGCCACCCCCGAACAGGTTCGTGCCGAATTCCGCAACGCGCGCATCATTGGCCGCCGCTTCAAGCTGGTCCACGTGCATTTCGGCCGTGAGATCATCGAAGTCGCCACCTTCCGCGCCCACCATTCGGATGAAGACCAAGGCGACAGCCACCGTTCGTCGCATAACGCCAGTGGTCGCATCCTGCGTGACAACGTATACGGCACCTTGGAAGAAGACGCGCAGCGCCGCGACTTCACCATCAACGCCCTCTACTACGACCCGGTCAGCGAGCGCATTCTCGATTACGCCAACGGTGTGCACGACGTGCGCAATCGCCTGTTGCGCCTGATCGGCGACCCGACCCACCGTTACCAGGAAGACCCGGTGCGCATGCTGCGCGCGGTGCGTTTCGCTGCCAAGCTGGACTTCGGTATCGAAAAGCACACGTTCAAGCCGATCCGCGAACTGGCGCCATTGCTACGCGAAATCCCGCCAGCACGCTTGTTCGAAGAGTGCCTCAAGCTGTTCCTTTCCGGCCAGGGTGCCATCGCCTTCGAAATGCTGGTCGACCTGGAACTGTTCGAGCCTTTGTTCCCGGCCAGTGCGCACGCCCTGGAAGATCGCCCAACCTACACCCATACGCTGATCAGCCAGGCACTGAACAACACCGACCTGCGCGTGAAGCAGGGCAAGCCGGTGACGCCAGCCTTCCTGTTCGCAGCGCTGCTGTGGCCCGCCCTGCCGGCCCGTGTACTGCACCTGCAAAACCAGGGCGTGCCGCCGATTCCGGCCATGAATGGCGCGGCCCACGACCTGATCGCCGAGCAGTGCGCACGTATTGCCATCCCCAAGCGCTTCACCCTGCCAATCCGCGAAATCTGGGACATGCAGGAGCGCCTGCCACGCCGCAGCGGCAAGCGCGCCGACATGCTGCTGGACAACCCACGCTTCCGCGCCGGTTACGACTTCCTGCTGCTGCGTGAAAGCGCCGGCGAAGAAACCGACGACCTCGGCCAGTGGTGGACCGATTACCAGGATGCCAACGACAGCGAGCGCCGCGAGATGATTCGCGAACTGGGCAGCCGAGACGAAGGTACCGGCGCCGGCCCGCGCAAACGCAAGCGCAGCGGTAGCAAACGCAAGCGCGGTGGCGACGAGGCGTTCGAGTGAAGACTCGCGCCTACGTCGGCCTGGGTAGCAACCTGGACGCACCTGCCGAGCAGCTGCGTAGCGCCTTGCAGGCCCTCGACCAGGTCGAAGGCACGCGCCTGGTGGCGGCCTCGGCCCTGTATACCAGCGACTCACTGCTGCCCGGCCAGCCACGCTACACCAACGCCGTCGCTGCCCTGGACACCGCCTTGCCGCCACTGGCCCTGCTCGATGCGCTACAAGCCATCGAAAACGGCCAGGGCCGCGTACGCAAGGAACGCTGGGGGCCACGCACGCTGGACCTGGACATCCTGTTGTTCGGCGACCATGTGCTCGACGAGCCACGCCTGAAAGTGCCGCATTACCATATGCATGCCCGGCCTTTCGTGCTGTACCCGCTGGCCGAACTGGTACCGGGCGATTTCTGCCTGGCCGATGGCCGCGCCCTTGCGCAATTGCTCGACGACTGCCCGTTCGTCGGCCTGGAACGCCTGTAAACCGGGCGTTTCAGCCTTTCACGCTGGACGGTAACGCCAGTAACACCCTTATCGTAACAATGCGGTAACAGGGTGATTGACTTCCCCCACCTCGCTCACGACTATAGGCGTCCCGTGTGGCACCAAAGTGCCGCATACCCGTATTTAGGCCCGGACGGACCTGTGCCCGAACATCACGCGCGATGATGTGCCGCTCCGGAAGATGACTACACGCGTTGAATGCAGTCGTTTTTTACAGCGCCTGAACGAGGAATTTCCTACATGCCTGAAGTAACCCTGACAACCCTCAACGGCCTCAAGGCCAAGGGTGAAAAAATCACCATGCTGACCTGCTACGACGCGACCTTTGCCAAGGCCGCCAGCCAGGCCGGCGTCGAAGTGTTGCTGGTGGGCGACTCGCTGGGGATGGTCCTGCAGGGCCACGACAGCACTTTGCCGGTAACCACAGCTGACATGGCCTACCACACCGCCAGCGTCAAACGTGGCAATGACGGCGCGCTGATCCTCGCCGACCTGCCGTTCATGGCGCACGCCACCCCGGAACTGGCCTTTGCCAACAGCGCCACACTGATGCAGGCCGGCGCCCACATGATCAAGATCGAAGGCGCCGCCTGGCTGGGCGAGACCATCCGCCTGCTGGCCGAACGTGGCGTACCCGTGTGCGCGCACATGGGCCTGACCCCGCAAACCGTCAACGTACTGGGCGGCTACAAGGTCCAAGGCCGCCAGGAAGCCCAGGCCCGGCAGATGCGCGCAGACGCCATTGCCCTGGAGCAAGCCGGTGCGGCCATGCTGCTGCTTGAATGCGTGCCCAGCGAACTGGCGGCGGAAATCACCAATGCCGTCAGCATTCCGGTGATCGGCATTGGCGCCGGCAGCGCCACCGATGGCCAGGTGCTGGTCCTGCATGACATGCTCGGCCTGTCGCTGAGCGGCCGGGTACCGAAGTTCGTGAAGAACTTCATGCAAGGCCAACCGGATATCCACAGCGCCCTCGTCGCTTACGTCGAGGCGGTCAAGCAAGTCAGCTTCCCTGGCAGCGAACACGGGTTCAGTGCATGAATACAGTCAAGACCGTCCGCGAACTGCGCGCCGCCGTTGCCCGCGCCCGCTGTGAAGGCAAGCGCATCGGTTTCGTGCCGACCATGGGCAACCTGCACAGCGGCCACGCGGCCCTGGTGACCAAAGCAGCGCAGCGCGCCGATTTCGTGGTTGCCAGCATCTTCGTCAACCCGCTGCAGTTCGGCGCCAACGAAGACCTCGACAAGTACCCACGCACCCTGGCAGCCGACCAGGAACGCCTGCTCGAGGCCGGCTGCAACCTGCTGTTTGCGCCAACCGTGGAAGAGATGTACCCCGATGGCATGAGCGTGCAAACCCGCGTCAGCGTGCCCCAGCTTTCCGAAGGCCTGTGCGGCGCCAGCCGCCCTGGGCATTTCGAAGGCGTGGCCACCGTGGTCAGCAAGCTTTTCAACATGGTCCAGCCAGACCTTGCCGTGTTCGGCGAAAAGGATTTCCAGCAGCTGGCGGTGATCCGCGCCATGGTGCGCGACCTGAACATACCGGTGCAGATCATCGGCGAACCCACCGTACGTGCCGAGGATGGCCTGGCGCTGTCGTCGCGCAATGGTTACCTCACGCCGGAGCAACGTGCTGCCGCGCCGGCGCTGTACCGCACGTTGCAGCAGATTGCGGCGGGTATTGGCCGGGGCCAGCGGGATTTTGCGGCGCTGGTCGCTGAAGGCCAGGCGCAGCTGAGCGCTGCCGGTTTCCGTCCGGATTACCTGGAAGTGCGCCATGCCGTCAGCCTGCGCCCGGCGCAGCTCGATGACCGTGACCTGGTGGTGATTGCGGCGGCTTACCTGGGTAACACCCGGTTGATCGACAACCTTTACCTGCATGTGGAAGAAAAGACCGCGTAACGGCCTGGGGCTGCTTTGCAGCCCATTCGCCGGCCAGCCAGCCCACACAGGGGCGCAAAGCGCCCCCAAATTCCCCTCGCCATACCCATTCCCTGTAAGTGGCCTTTGCCTATAATGGTGCCAGCCTGAACCCGGCAACGACTGCCGTGTCCAAGGCATCACCACGCACCGAGGGAACCCTGCGCAATGGCGTATTACCGTACACCCCATGATGTGACGGCCCTGCCCGCCTGGCAGGCGCTTCAGCAACACCGCGACGCCATGCAAGGCTTCAGCATGCGCGAAGCGTTCGC